>JAJRXO010000135.1 GCA_024276255.1 Chloroflexota bacterium
ACAGCTATATCTGCCACGAAGAGGATGTGGACTATTTCGCCCTGCCCAATGTGCAGGCGGGGGAGATGCTATCCCTGGATGTGGACGCCGCGCCCGGCCTCCTGAGTGCGCAAGATCTGCCCGCGGATCTGACACTGACGCTCTACGATCCCCAGGGCGAGCAGGTGGCCTTTTCCGATGAACCGGGCGGGAGCGCAGAGCATATCGAATACCAGGCGCAGGTGACGGGCGCCTATGTGGCCCGCATCACCGTCAACCCACCGGTGGCGATATTGCCCTCACCCTACCGTTTCCGCGGGGGAATCCTCAGCATCCCGCAGGCCTGGGTGGTGAACACCACCGATGACCGCGACGACGGCTCCTGCACTACCCAACATTGCTCGCTGCGTGAGGCCATCAACGCAGCCAACGCCAGCCTCTTCACCCGCAAAATCGAATTCAACATCCCGCCCTCCGATCCCGGCTACGCCCCCCAGGGCTTCTGGACCATTGCCGTCACCTCGACCCTGCCGACGCTGAACAGCGATAATATCATCATCGACGGTTTCAGTCAGGCCGCTTTCATCGGCGGCGATCCCAACCCCAAAGGCCCGGAAATCGAGGTCAACGGCTCGCAGGCCGGGGCGGGGGTCACCGGATTGCATCTCACCTCGACCAACATTACGATTCAGGGCCTGAGCATCACCGGTTTTGGCGGAAAGGGTATTTGGATCGAAGGCGTCAGTGGGAACAAAGTTCTCACGAGCGCCATCGGACTGGATCCCACGGGCGGCTACGGCCCCAATGTGCTGGGGATAGCCCTCACTGATGGCGCGGCAGGAAATCTCATCCGCGGCAACGTGATCAGTTACAACCTCCAGGACGGTGTGTTGATAACCGGCAGCGGCAGCAATGACAATCGCCTGGAGCACAACATCATTGGCCTCGATCCCTCTGGAAGCGAAGTTCGCAATCCCAACGGAGGCAATGGCGTGCTCATTCAGGGCGGCGCCCAGCAAAACCGCGTGGGGCCGGGCAACGTGATCAGCGGTAACGATGGGGACGGAGTGCTAATCACCGGCCCGGGAACCACAGACAACAAGGTATTCGGAAACATCATCGGCGCTGATAAAGCGGGAGCGATGGGCATCAGCAATCACAAGAACGGTGTGACTATCAGCGCCAACGCGAACAAGAACACTGTCGGCGGTACGAACGACGGAGACCGCAATATCATTAGCGGCAATCTCGGCGTCGGTGTTCTGATCAGTGATACAACGAATGTACAAGTGCTGGGGAACTACATCGGCGTGAATGCATCCGGTGACGGCGCCGTGCCCAATGATCGCTATGGAATCGAGATCAGAGGCGGCCGGGGCCACGTTATCGGCGCCCAAGACGCAGGCAATGTCATCAGCGGCAACCTCGATGATGGGATACTCATCTGGAAGCAGGCAACCGCCGTCACCGTTCAGGCGAATCTCATCGGTACAGATGTGCGCGCCAAAAAGGCCGTCGCCAATGCTGGTTCGGGCGTGTACCTGGGCGATGGCGCCATCAACAATCTCATCGGTGGGGATATCGACACGGACGCCAACACTATTGCTGGCAATCAAGTTGATGGCGTGACCATCGCCGGTGAGCACACGACCCAGAATCGTGTAATGGGAAACCTGATCGGCAACAACGGGGTTTCCTCCCTACCCAACGGCCTCAACGGGGTGACCATTGTCTATGGCGCCCATGAGAACCAGATCGGCGGCACTCGCCTTCATCAAGGAAATGTGATCGGCGGTAATTTACAGCACGGCATCCACATTTTACGCGCGGGAACAGACAGGAATCAGGTGCTGGGGAACATGATTGGTTGCGCATCTGGCCCAGCTTATCTGCCTAACGAGTATCATGGTGTGTATATCAGCCATGGCGCGCAGTACAACCAGATCGGCGGCCCATCAGGTGGCGGAAATGATATCTGTGAGAATAGGGGCCATGGCGTGTTTGTGGAAGGGAAGGGAACGCAGCATAACATGATCTCCTTTAACTCCATACGGGGGAATAGCGGTGATGGGGTCAGGGTGGAAGGCAATGGCGCCCTGTACAACACAATCTCTCGCAACAGCATTACCATAAACTACGGCAAGGGTATTCACCTGGCGTCTGGGGGAAACCAGAACTTGAGTCCCCCCTCCATCACGCGCATCAAGCCTTCAACGGGTTTCCAATATGTGATCGAAGGTCGCACTTGTGGCGGCTGCACGGTCGAAATCTTTTCCGACAACGGAGATGAGGGGGACCTGCTCGAAGGTGTTGTCACCGCAAAATCATCGGGAGACTTCAGCGCCACGGTCAGTCGATCCTACTCTGTCTTCACCCTGACCGCGACGGATAGCGCCGGAAACACATCGGAATTCAGTCGGGACAAGCTGCCAGATATTCAGATTACCGGACTGGAAGTAACGCAGGCCATTCAGGACTTGAGAAACACAGTGCCTCTCATAGCAGGCAAGAGGACGACTGTGCGGTTACACGTCAGATTGGATTCGCAGGATTACGAGAGGGTAGAGGGCGTCTCTGCAGAGTTGCATGGCTATGTGAGCACAAACAACGGCGTGAGTTGGCAGGACATGGGCGTGTTGAAGCCTTCCAACCGCGGCGCCAAGATCACCGTCAGAACCAATCCACAGCGAACCCAAACGAACGACAGTTTCTATTTCAACCTTCCTCCCCAGTGGCGCAAGAGCAAGCTCAAACTCATGGCCATGGTGAACCCACATGCTCTCAGCGCTGATAGCAATATCGCCAACAACACCCTGAACGTCACGGTCGATTTCAAACCCACGACGACCATCGATATTCACTTTGTCCCCATTACATACACGCTGAACAATCGCGTCGAACAGCCGAATGCCAACTCCGATAACGACGTGGTAGACTGGCTCCAGCGCCTCTATCCCATCACGCGTGTGCGCTCAAACATGCATGCTACGGCCCAGGCTTACACGGGAACCGTTTCCGACTTGTGCAACGTTGATGCGGCCTGGGACAGGATCAACAATACCATTGCCGCCCTGCGTAAATCCTCCAGGGGCAGCGGCTATTGGTTCGGTTTGGTGCCTACCGCCTACCAGGGCTTGTGCCCCCCTCCATCCCTTACAGATGGTATGAGCCAGGGCATTCCAGCTCATGTTGTCTCGGCTGCAGCCGGCACCGGCAGAGAAATGGGAATGCTGGCCGCCCATGAACTCGGTCACGCCCTGGGCCGCAGCCACGTGCGCGGGGAAACGCCCTCACCAGACCAGGTCTGCGGCGCCGAAAGGGGGGTTGACGCCAATTATCCCTATCCCAACGGTCGCATTGGCGGACCATCCAGCAACCCAAATCGCTTCATGGGGTGGGATGTGGTCGACCATCGGGTCTATCCGGCAAACTGGCACGATGTCATGACCTACTGCAGTCGCTGGATATCAGACTACACGTACAAAGCCATTTTCAAGAAGCTGAAAGGAAGCAGTATGGCGGTGCAGAGCGCGGCAGCGTCAGTGCAATCGCAATCGTTGCTCCTCATCACCGGTCTGCTCGATGCCGATCTGGGCAGCGGAGAGATCGACAATCTCTATCGTTTCTCGGCCTCCCTGGCGGCAGACGCGCCCGATCCTGAGGGAACGTGCAACCTGCAATTGCTGGATGCCACCGGCGCTGTTTTGGTGGATCATGCTTTCACCCCGACCGTGGGTATGGCCTCTGGCGGGCAGAACGCGACTTATTCCTTCCAACTCCTGCTGCCGGACTCCTCGCAGATGAGGCGACTTGTCATCGCCTGCAACGGGGCGGAAGTGCTCTCCCGCGCGGCCAGCGCCCATGCGCCCGAAGTCATCCTGCTCAGTCCCAGCAGCGGCGACACCTGGGGAGACAGCCCCCAGACCGTACGCTGGCAGGCCAGCGACGCCGACGGCGACGCCCTGACCTTCCTCCTACAATATAGCCTTGACAATGGCGCCTCATGGACTTCGCTGGCAACCGATCTCACCGGCGACAGCTACGAGGTGAACCCCGCGCTCATCGCCGGCAGCGACAGCGTCCGCTTCAAGGTCATCGCCAGCGATGGCTTGTTGTCGGCGGCTGACGTCAGCGACGCCCCCATCACCATCACGCCTCACGCGCCCGCGGTTCGCATCCTCTCCCCCACCGACGGCCGCTGGTACACCACCGAGCAGACGGTCATCCTGGAGGGCTCGGCCTCGGACCTGGAGGACGGCGATCTGTCTGACGAAGCTCTACGCTGGACCTCGGACGTGGACGGCGACCTGGGCAGCGGCGCAGCCATGGCCCTCGACAACCTCAGCCCCGGCTATCACACCATCACCCTCACCGCCAC
>JAJRXO010000136.1 GCA_024276255.1 Chloroflexota bacterium
CTGATATTCTTTGCCCGGTTGCAGGACATGCTTCCCCCCCATGTTGTTCTCTGGGGGATGGTGCCGGTTTCTCTGCTCCCCGGCCTGGAACTTTCCCCCACCGTGGCCTCCCGTCTGGATGATCTCGTGCAGGCGGTGTATCAGGAGCTGTGCGGATGGGGAGTGGTTCTGCAGGAACGGAAATGATCACAACCCACGCAAGGAGGGATCACGTTGCACGAATTGCCGATTACCCAGGGTATTCTCTCGGTGGTTGTGGAGGCGGCACAGCAGGCCAATGCCCGGCAGGTGCTAGCTATCGACATCGTTATCGGTGAGCTGACGAGCATCGTCGATGATTCTGTGCAATTCTATTTCGATATCCTCAGCCAGGGGACGGTTGCCGAGGGTGCGGCCCTGCACTTTCACCGGGAACCGGCGACGGCCAGTTGTCAGGACTGCGGACACACGTTTGCCGTAAGCCCCCCTTTGTTTGTAGAATGTCCTCAATGCCAGAGCACCTTGATTCGTGTTACTGGCGGCAATGAATTCTGCGTACAGAGCATCGAGGTAGACAATGAATCGTAAGATCCCCGTAGTCAAGGAAATACTGGGCGCCAACGATCAGGTGGCGGCCGAGAATCGCCGTGCCTTTGAGGAGACTGGTGTGCTGGCAGTGAACCTGATGGCCTCGCCCGGCGCTGGCAAGACCAGCCTCATACTGGCAACAGCCGGGCGTTTGCCCGACTCCATCCGGCCCGGCGTCATCGAGGGCGATATCGCCTCCAGCATCGATGCCGATACCATCGCTGCTCATGGCATCCCTGTTGTCCAGATCAACACCGGAGGAGCCTGTCATCTGGACGCGCCCATGATCCGTTCCGCCCTGCCCCATCTGGACTTGAGGGCAATTGACATTCTCTTCATCGAAAACGTGGGCAATCTCATTTGCCCGGCCGATTTCGCCCTGGGCAGCCGGCTCAATGTCGTCCTCGCCAGCGTGGCCGAGGGACACGACAAACCCTACAAATACCCTGGCATCTTCACCGTCGCCGACGTGGTGCTCCTGAACAAAGCAGACCTCATGGCGGTCTTCGAATTCGACCTCGACTCCTTTCGTCGGGGCGTGACCATGCTCCGCCCGCAGGCGCCGATCTTTGTGCTTTCGTGCAGGAGCGGCGAGGGAGTGGACTCGTGGGTGCAGTGGCTGATCGCGCAGCGTTGAAACAGCGCCTGCGCGTGGAGATCCACGGCGCCGTGCAAGGGGTGGGTTTCCGTCCCTTTGTCTATCGCCTGGCCACTGATCTTGCCCTCAGGGGATGGGTGATCAACGATACGCGCGGGGTATTCATCGAGGCGGAAGGCTCTCCCGCGCGTTTGTGGGAGTTTCTGGATCGTTTATCGCAGGAAAAGCCGCCCCTGGCCATGATTCAATCCCTGGAAACGACCTGGCTACCGGCACAGGGCTATCCGGGCTTCGAGATCCGTCACAGCGATCATCACGGCGCCAGGACGGTTATGGTGCTGCCCGATATGGCGACCTGCGCTGATTGCCTTGCCGAGGTGCTGGATGCCGGCGATCGTCGCGCCCGTTATCCCTTCACCAATTGCACCAATTGCGGCCCCCGCTACTCGATCATCGAAAACCTGCCGTATGATCGACCTCACACCAGCATGCGCCGTTTCGTTATGTGTGAGGCCTGCGAGGCTGAATACACAGATCCCCGGGACCGCCGCTTCCACGCCCAGCCCAACGCCTGTGCTCGTTGCGGTCCCATGCTGGCCTTTTATGCGTCGGACGCTCAGCCTGCCGACATCGTTGCCCCGCCGGATTTCCCGCCCCACTATCTGGACTACACCCTGATCTCCCTGGCTGATGACGCCCTGCGGCAGGCTGCCAGCGCCCTGCGCAGCGGCCGCATCCTTGCCATCAAGGGCCTGGGGGGCTTTCACCTCATGGTGGATGCCCGCAACCATGACGCCATTGCCCGTCTGCGGCAGCGCAAACAGCGTCCACACAAGCCGTTTGCCCTCATGGTACGCGACATGGCGCAGGCACGTACCCTGTGTGAGGTATCGTCCTCCGCCGAAACCCTGCTGAACTCGCCGCAAGCGCCCATTGTGTTGCTGCCGCGGCGCCCCGATGCTCCCGTGGCCGCCAATGTGGCTCCCGATCATCCCACGCTGGGCATCATGTTGCCCTACACACCCCTGCATCACCTGCTCCTGCGCGAGCTTGATTTCGCGGTGGTGGCGACCAGCGGCAATCTCAGCGATGAGCCCATCTGCACCGATGAATGGGAGGCGATGAGGCGACTGGGGCACATTGCCCGCGCATTTCTGATCCACAATCGCCCCATCGTCCGCTACGTGGATGACAGCGTCTCGTGGATTGTGGCTGATGCACCTCGCCTGTTGCGCCGCGCCCGCGGCTATGCCCCCCTGCCCGTCCTGCTGCCGACCGCGGCGCCCACCGTTCTCGCCGTCGGCGCGCAGCTCAAGAACACGGTGGCCCTCAGTGTGGGGCGTCAGGCATTCATCAGCCAGCATATCGGTGACCTGGATAGCGCCCGGTCGCTGAGCGCATTTGAGCGCGTGATCGCTGATTTCCTGCGCCTGTACGAGGTTGAGCCCGTGGCTATCGCTCATGACATGCACCCTGACTACGGCAGTACACGTTGGGCAGAAGCACAACTGCAGGCGACCGACCACCTGATCTCCCTGCCCGTGCAGCACCATCATGCGCATCTTGCCAGTTGTCTGGCGGAGAATGGCGTGCAGGGAGAAGCCTTGGGGGTGACGTGGGACGGAACAGGCTATGGCAACGATGGCACTATCTGGGGGGGTGAGTTCTTGCTGGGTGATGCCCGTTCCTTTGAGCGCGTCGCCACCCTGCGCCCGTTTCGCCTGCCGGGCGGTGATGCCGCCATCAAGGCGCCCTGTCGCCTGGCCTTCGCCCTCCTGTGGGAATTGTATGGGGAGGAGATCCTGGCATGGGAGCATTTGCCGGCTATTCGCTTCCTGCGCCGTGATCAGCGCCGTCTGCTGGCGCAGATGCTGGAGAAAGGGGTCAACGCCCCGGTGACCACCAGCATGGGCCGCCTCTTCGATGCTGTGGCTGCCCTGCTCAACCTGCATCAGGAAGTGAGTTTTGAGGGCCAGGCGGCCATGGCGCTGGAATTCAGCGTGAACGGAACCGCACCTGAGCCCTATCCTCTGGCCTTCATGGAGCAAGGCGAGGATCACAGCCGCCACCTGCGCACCTGGGATTGGGCGCCCATGGTACGGGCAATATTGCACGATCTGGCCAACGGCGTCAGCGCCGGTGAGATCGCAGGGCGTTTTCATCGTACCCTTGTGGCTCTCATCGTGGCCATGGCCCGCGAGATCGGTAATCCCCGCGTCGCTTTGAGCGGCGGCGTGTTTCAGAACCGGCTCCTCAGCGAATGGGCCGCGCATGACCTGACCGCGGCCGGGTTCGAAGTATTGCTACATCATCAGGTGCCGCCCAATGATGGCGGCATCAGCCTGGGACAACTTGCAGTCGCCGCCGCGCAACTGACAGGCGCTCCCACCCACTAGGAGGCAGAAACTATGTGTTTAGGCGTGCCAGGCAAGGTCATCGAGGTCAATGATATCGTCGCCACCGTTGATTTCTGGGGTGTGCGGCGGCCAGTCATGTTGAATATCGTGGATGCGCCCGTGGAGGCAGGCGACTATGTGCTGGTGCACGTGGGCTTTGCCATCCGCAAAATACCGCCGGAGGATGTGGAGGAGACATTGGCTTTTTACGACAGCCTGTTGCGAGGCGATGCCGAAGATCTGATGAGCAATGATGTGCGTACAGAGATGCAGTCATCGGGAGAAGACACATGAAACAAGCTTTTATCCCGGCTGCCGCCCAACTCGAGTTCCGCGATCCGACACGGGTTGCCGCCCTACGTCAGCGCCTGCAGGCGTTGACCGCCGATCTGGATGAATCGATCACGGTCATGCATGTCTGCGGCAGTCACGAACAGGCCATCGCCCGCTTTGGCCTGCGCAGCCTCTTTCCACCCAATCTACATGTGATCATGGGGCCGGGCTGCCCCGTGTGTGTGACCGACATGCCTGAAGTGGACGAGGCCGTCTATCTGGCGCAGCAAGGGGTCACGGTGGTGACCTTTGGCGATATGTTCCGGGTTCCGGGCACGGTCAAATCTCTGGCCGAGGCCAAGGCTGAGGGCGCAGACGTGCGTATCATCTACTCGCCGTGGGAGGTGGTGCAGATCGCCCACAAGCAGGAAGGCGAGGTCGTTTTCTTTGCCACCGGTTTCGAAACAACCGCCGTGGCCACAGCGGCGCTCGTGTTGGCCGGACCGCCGAAAAACCTGTCCATACTTTCTTCTCACAAGTACATCCCGCCGATTATGGAGATCGTGGCCGAAATGCCCCATACAGAGATCCAGGGCTTTCTGGCCGCGGGGCATGCCGCCACCATCACCGGTTGGAAGATATTCGAGCGTTTTGTGGCGCGGCACGGCATCCCCGTGGTCATTGCTGGCTTCGAGCCGTTGGATATCCTGAGCGCGCTGGTGCAGCTGGTGGAGATCATACGGCGGGGCGAGCAGCGGGTGGCAAACGCCTATCCCCGATGTGTTGAGCCGGAAGGAAACCGCAACGCGCAGCGGGCGCTGTGGAAGGTGTTCGAGCCGTTCAGCGGCGTGTGGCGGGGCATCGCCTATGTGCCGAACGGCAACCTGCGCCTGCGCCCGCAATACGCCTGGGTTGATGCCCGCGAGCGCTTTGATATTCGTGTGTCAGAGCTCCTGGCCGGCGCTTCCCCGCGGCTGACACAGGAATGCATTTGTGGTAACATCATGGCAGGTATCGCCACGCCTCGCGACTGCAATCTCTATGGCAAAGAATGCACGCCGGAGACGCCTGTGGGCGCCTGTATGGTCAGCAGCGAGGGCACGTGCAAGATCTGGTATGAATATGGCGGCCATGTTGTGAGCTAGTCGCATCGTTCGCACTTTTTTCCCAGGATAGTTTATGAAAGAGGAAACACAGGAGCTAAATCACATCCGTATCGAGCGCCAGGGTGGGGTGGGCATCATCGTGATGGACCGCCCCGAACGTTTTAACGCCCTCGATGTGCTGATGGCCCGTGATCTGCGCCGGGCCGCGTTGCACCTCGCCCGTGATACGAGCGTGCGTTGCATGGTGTTGGCGGGCACCGACCGCGTGTTTTGCGCCGGCGCAGACCTGAAATACATCAGAGCCAGGGAACACGCCGAGGAGTTTTCGTATTTGCAACCAGCGGGGCATGGTGCAGAGGGGGGATATGGTCGCAGCTTCAAGGAGATCCTGGAGTATTTGCACAGCACGATCTCGGAGATCCGCCGCGCACCCAAACCCGTGATCGCCGCGGTCAAGGGCATTGCCGGGGCCGGGGGCCTGGGCCTGGCCCTGTGCTGTGATCTGGTGTATGCCTCCGACCGGGCCGGTTTCGAATGGGCATATTCCAAGACGGCCCTCACAGGCGCGGAAAGCACCACCTTTATTTTGCCCCGCCTGATTGGCCTGCGCCGCACCCTGGAGCTGGTTTTCCTCAACCCGCGATTGAGCGCGCAGGAAGCACGGGATTTGGGACTCGTCACAGATGTCTTTCCCTGGCAAAGTTTTGATGAACAGGTGGCCGCGGTAGCGCAGGAGCTGGCCCGCGGTCCCACCAAAGCCTGGGGAGTGAGTAAACAATTGGTGAATGAAGCCCTGGGCATGGATCAACTGGATGCCCATCTGGCCAAGGAATTACGACACCTGATCCAGAGCGCCGACAGCCCGGACTTTGCCGAGGGGCTGGATGCCTTCTTCTCGAAACGTCCTCCATCATTCCAGGGAGAATGAATTCATGTCAGACATAAACCAGCCGTGGACCTGCCCTGTGCCTTCGCTGCGTCACAAGACGGTGCTCTTGGGCCATGGCAGCGGCGGTAAGCTCATGCACCAACTCATCGATACGGTTTTCCGCCCCCTCCTCTTGCCCGCTGAGCTCCCGGTGCTGAATGATGCCGCCACCCTCGAGATTGGCGACAGTCGCGTTGCCATCACCACCGATGCCTTTGTGGTTTCACCGCTCGTGTTTCCCGGCGGCGATATCGGCCAGTTGGCAGTGAACGGCACCATCAATGATCTGGCGGTCAGCGGCGCCCGGCCGTTGTGTCTGAGCGCCGCCTTCATCCTGGAAGAGGGCTTGCCCATGGATGCGCTGTGGTCGCTGGTGGCCTCGATGCGGCAGACGGCTGAGGCGGCTGGCGTGCCCATTGTCACCGGTGACACCAAGGTGGTGAACCGGGGCAGTGCGGACCAGCTTTTCATTACGACCACGGGCCTGGGCGTGGTGGATTATGCCGGTGTGCTATCGGTCGATGCGGCGCAACCGGGCGATGTGGTGATCTTGAATGGCGCCATTGCAGCCCATGGCGTGGCTGTGCTCCTGGCCCGCGAAGATATGGAATTCGCTCATCCCGTGCTTTCGGATACGGCGGCGCTGCATACGTTGGTGGCGGAGATGCTCGATGCCAGCCCGCACATACGCTGTATGCGCGACGCCACCCGCGGCGGTCTGGCCAGCGCCCTCAACGAGATCGCCGAGAGCTCTCATGTGGGCATCACGCTATATGAGGAGCGCATCCCCATCCAGGACGAGGTGAGAGGCGCCTGCGAGATACTGGGTCTGGATCCGTTGCATGTAGCCAATGAGGGCAAGCTGGTTGCCGTCGTGGCTCGCGACGATGCCGAGAAGGTGCTTGCCCGCATGCGGGAGCATCCTCTGGGCCGTGATGCGGCCATCATCGGCGAGGTGAGTGAGGATGCCCGGCATCTGGTGCTGCTGCGCACTGAAATCGGCGGTCTGCGCGTGGTGGGCATGCTGAGCGGGGAGCAGTTGCCCAGGATCTGTTAGCGAGCCGAGCGGCCAAGCGCTTTCGCCTGTTGCACCAGGTTCACGAATTCGGTCACGTCGGCATCATCGGGCAGCTCCGCCACCAGAGGGGTGGCCAGCGCCAAGACGGCAGCCAGGGTGCCATCCTGGGCCCAGTAGCTGTCGCGCAGGATTTCGGCGAACTCGGCCACGGCGGCGTCAAGGCGAAAGCGGGGAGACGTGGCCTTGAGGTCCGTGGCAAATTCAGCGCGGGCGATGGCGCGACTGAGTTCGACCACCTCGCCTGAATCGGGATCCTGGTAGCGCACGTACACCGTGGCCGCGGGGCCCTGGGCATCGCCCTCGAATTTGAGCTCGTACAGAGCGGTGACGCTGTGGCCTGCGCCCACTTCGCCCGCATCCACGGTGTCGTCGCGGAATTCGTCATCTTGCAGGCGGCGATTTTCGTAACCCAGCAGGCGGTAGCTGCGCACGACCTCGGGATTGAAATCCACCTGCACCTTGGCATCTTTGGCGATCACCTGCAGGGTGCCGGTGAGGTTTTCCACGAAGATGCGCCGCGCCTCTTCCAGCGTGTCCACGTAGTTGTAGTTACCGTCTCCATCATTGGCCAGTTGTTCCATGAGTACATCGTTGTAGTTGCCCA
>JAJRXO010000137.1 GCA_024276255.1 Chloroflexota bacterium
GCGGCCCACATAAAACTGCACGGGCGTGGCCAGCGCCCACATCAGCCAGTTGACCCACGGCGCATGGGCCCACTGCCCCAGCATGCCGAAGTCACGACTCATCGACAGCAGAAACAGGGGCAGAGAAAAGAGAATGCCCATCTTCAGCAGATGCTGCTGACGACTGATCTCCCCCTGCCGGGCCTGACGTTCAGCATCCTCAGCGTCCTCGGCATCCTCGGTTTCGATGACCTGATAGCCGAGCTCCGAGATCAGCGCTTTCATGGCATCCAGGTCGATCATGGCCGGGTTGTAGATGACGCTGGCTTTTTCGGTGGCCAGGTTCACCACGGCATTTTCCACGCCGGGCAGGCGGTTGAGGTTGCGTTCGATGGTGGTGGAGCAGTTGGCGCAGGTCATGCCGGTGATGGGCAATTCGATCTTGGCCTTTGCCACGCCGTAACCCAACTCCGAGATCAGTTCGTCGATCTGCTTCGGGGCAACCACCGAGGGATCATAAATGACGCGGGCGCGCTCTGTGGCCAGGTTGACCGAGGCTTCGTTGACGCCGGGCAGGCGGTTGAGATTACGCTCGATCGTGGTGGAGCAGTTGGCACAGGTCATGCCGGTGATGGGTAGGATAAGTTGTTGCTCGGGCATAAGAACACCGTGGGGGAGGAGGATGTGTAAGGTTTAGTTGGCGGGAGCGTAACCGATCTCGGTCAGGGTGGCGCGGGCTTTATCCAGCGCAGCTTCGTCCGTGGCTTCCACCATAACGGTTTTGGCATCGATATTGCCGTCGAGGTATTCGACGCCGTCCACGAATTTTAATTCGCGCTGAATGGCCATAAGGCAGTGATGGCAGCTGATGGAGGGAATGGTAAGGGTCTTTTTCATGGGATTGTCTCCTGAGACAGTGAATGGGATGGGTAAGATCAGAGGGGAAGGGGTGGATACGGGCGGGCGAACGCCGACACCGATGATGATCGTCTGGGTAAACAGGGTATTCGTATTGCGTAATGCAGGATTACTTCGTAAGATGTGGGTTCATGATGGTGCTCAAGTTCAGTCCGAAATCCTGGCCAGGGTTGACTGCTCAACCTGGAAGCCGGAAAACCAGGCCACGTCCTCGCGACGCAATGGTTCCCTGGTGTACTGGTTTCCGGGTTACAGAAAGGTCGTGAGCAACCATTTTTTAACTTGACGAACTACTTTGGCCGTGGCTCTGCCATCATACGCAATACGCAATACGGAACACGGCAAGCCTACAGATTGGCGCCAACGCCAAGTCGGTGAACGAACAGACCTCGGACTGCGGACTAGGGACTACTTCCAGAACAAGGAGATGCCGGGTGCCTGAGTTCGGCAGAGACTTAAGCTGCGTTGGCTTAACGTTTCAACTTGGTGGAAGCGTCGAAAAGCTGGATGATCTCGCCGATCACGCGTTCGCGTTCCTGATTATCGTCGGATCGAATGGCCGTAGTGACACAGGTCTCGAGGTGATTCTCCATCACCAGGGCGTTGACACGATCCAGGGCTTTTTGCACGGCTTTGATCTGCTTCATTACGTCGATGCAGTAGACATCTTCTTCCACCATGCGTTGAATACCCTGCACGTGTCCCTGTACGCTGCGCAGGCGATTGATGACATCTTTTTTTATGGCTGGTTGCATAGGAAGGTGTTGGGGAATCGGAAGTGAGATGGGGGTCGAGGGCGTGAAATCCTCATGATAAGGCCCCTCCCCCTGGGGGGTGGGGCTAAGCTATATTACATCCCCGCCAGCAGGTTTGTCAAATTTCCTGCGGCAAAGTGGCCGTTGCTGTCTTGGCAGCCCCATCGTTTCCCGCTCCGGCGTCCGGGCATATTTGCCCTGCCTCCACCGGCTCGTTATAATGCATCGTTGCCCGGTGTGCGTGGCTTCCTGTGCACATTGGCCCTTTTCCATATGAACACAGTCGTCGTACTTCCTACTTACAACGAAGCAGATAATCTGGCTGCCATCGTCGGTGAGTTATTGGCCCTTGATTTTACCGAGTTGCGTATTCTCATCGTGGATGATCGTTCGCCCGACGGCACGGGTGAACTGGCGGACGCGCTTGCCAGCCGCAACCCAGAGCGGGTTTTTGTGTTGCATCGACAGGGGCCGCGGGGCCTGGGTCGTTCCTATCTCGACGGATTCCGACAGGCGCTGGCCATGGGCGCGGAGATCATCGTACAGATGGATGCTGATTTTTCGCATTCGCCCTCGTATTTACCGGCGCTGATCTCTGCGCTGGCTGATGCGGATGTGGCCGTGGGTTCGCGCTATGTGCGCGGGGGAACACTGGACGAACATTGGAGCTGGTGGCGGCGGCTGCTTAGCTGGTGGGCCAACGCCATCTACACACGGATGATCCTGGGATTGCGGGTGCATGACGGCACCGCCGGTTTCAAGGCCTGGTCGCGGGGTGCGCTGGAGGGCATCGATCTCGATGCTATTTCGTCCAATGGCTATGTGTTTCAGGTGGAAATGGCCTACGTGAGCGAACGCCTGGGGTACCGCATTGTGGAGATCCCCATCCATTTTGAGGATCGCCGCATCGGCCGTTCCAAGATGTCGGTGCCGGTCAAGCTGGAAGCTGCCTATCGCACCTTCGAAATCCGCCTGCGCCACCGCCATCTGCGCCCCCACCATCGACGTCACCCCTCCATCTTGCACTCAGAGGTCTGATCCATGCGCAAGTCGGAGTTACGCCGCGATGCCTGGGCATTGTTGGTGTTATTTTTGCTGCCCTTGTTATGGTTTGGTCCCGTCATCCTGGGCGATCAGACCCTTCTGCCGGCTGACAACATCTACCAATACGAACCCTGGCGCAGTTTCGCTGCCGAACAGGGCGTCGAAGTCCCGCATAACGCCCTGTTATCCGACCTGGTGCTGGAGAATTATCCCTGGAAAACGTTGATTCGGCAGGGCCTGGCCCAGCGGCAGCCGCCCTTGTGGAATCCCTATCTGTTTACAGGTGTGCCGTTTTTGGCGGCCGGGCAGCATTCGGCGCTGTTTCCGCTGAGTATCCTCTACTATGTGTTGCCCTTGCCAATGGCGTATGGGGTATTCAGCTGGTGGGTGCTGGCGCTGGCTGGCATGAGCATGTATGTGTTTGCCCGCGTGCTGCGCGTGGGCCGGGCCGGAGCCCTTTTTGCCGGCATCGCCTACATGTTCTCCGGCTTCTTCGTCGCTTCGGTCGTTTTCCCCATGATGATTGCCGGCGCCGCCCTGCTGCCGCTGGAACTGGCCCTGATAGAGATCGTTGTGCGCAAGCAGGAGGAAAAAGGCAACGCTCCCTTTGTGCCCGTCGCTTATATCGTGACCGGAGCCGCGGTACTGGGCGTGCAGATCCTGGCCGGGCACGTGGAGATGACCTATTATTTTCTCTTGGTGAGCGCCATGTTCAGCCTGTGGCGTTTATTCGGTGTGTGGCGTCGGTTGGGAGCCTGGAGGCCGCTTCTGCGCATCGCTGGATGGCTGCTGTTTATGGCTGTCACTGGCCTTTTGCTGGGCGCGGTGCAGCTCATCCCCCTGTACGAACTGGTCAGCCATAACTTTCGTGAGGGCTCTGTCAGTTACAGTCAGGTGGTGAACTGGGCCTGGCCTTCCCGGCACGTCCTCACTTTTCTTATCCCAGACATCTTCGGCAACCCCGCCCATCACAGCATCCGTGATTGGTGGAGCGGCGAGCTGTATCAGGTATGGCGTAATGCCCGGGGCCAGGAAACCCGTACCGTGTTTTGGGGCATCAAGAATTATGTGGAGGGCGCCAATTATCTGGGCATCCTCACGCTGGTGTTTGCTGCTGCTGCTTTTCTGGACGTGGGCGGCCGCCTGCGCGGGGAAGTCGTGCGTCAGCCCGCCGATCAACCTGGCTGGAAACGTCCGCCCACCGGCCGCTTCTATGTAATCGGCTTTGCCCTGCTGGCGGCCCTGTCACTGGCCTTCGCGTTTGGCACTCCCCTGTACGCCATATTGTTTTACGGGCTGCCCGGTTACCGGCAGTTACATTCCGCGTTCCGCTGGGTGTTTCCGTACACGCTGGCCATGTCGATGCTCGCTGGCTTTGGCCTGGAACGCCTGCAACTGGCTATCGAGGGTGTGCACGAGGGTCGGCTGGGAGGGCGGCGCCGCTTTTTGCGGCTCACTTTCCCCGATTCGGCTCGCATTGCCGGTCGGCTGCTGAGCATGGCCGGTGGCGGTGTTTTGGCACTGCTGCTGCTCAGCAAGGTGTGGGCCACGCCTTTCGTGGCCCTGGGGCAACGGGTGCTCGACGGTTCGGATTTGGCGCAGGCCACGTTTGCCAATGGCGCCCTGCTGTGGAGCTACGAGGCGGGACGTCTGTTGCAATTTGGTTTCATGGTGTTGGCTGCGGGAGGGGTATTGCTGCTGGCAGGCAGCGCCTGGGGCCAGCGTCGCCTGATCGGCGCGGCCAGCCCCGAGGCCGAGGCCAACGCTGTGCAGGATGCCGTGTTCACATGGTCGGTGGGACTCAGGGTGTGGCAGGCAGCGGCTCTGTTGTTGCTCCTGCTCGATGTGTGGCTGATCGGTCATGATTTCAACCCCCGCGCCGATGCTGATCTCCTGGATTTTCAGCCCCCGGCCATTAGCTGGCTGAAACAACATCAGGATGCCGATCAGCCGTGGCGGTTCAGCACCTATCAGGATCCGCAGGAGCAGAAGACGCTGAACGCCAATTTGGGGATGCTGTTCGGCCTGCAGGATGTGCGCGGCTACGACTCCATCATCCCCCGGCAATACACCGACTACATGCGGCAATTGCAGACGCAGGGCGATCTGCTCTATAACCGCATCGCGCCCATCTATGCCCCCAACACCCCCGCTCTGCACGATCCCCTGTTCCATTTGCTGGGGGTGCGCTATGTCGTAACCACACAGACGCTGGCGGAGCCGGGCTATCGTCTGGTTTATGACGAAGAGGTGCGCATTTACGAAAACGAGCAGGTCATGCCGCGCGTGTGGTTTGCTCCCGAGGCCATCGTGGCGCCCATGGACGATGCTTTTTGGCAGACGGTGCGTCAGCAGGATCCGCGGCAGACCGTGGTGCTCGATAGCCCCGTGGCCCTGCCCGCACCCCAGTACGGCAGCCGGCGTGAGGTGCGCGTGGTGGAATACGGCCTTAACGATGTGCTGATTGAGGTGAATAACGATGCGCCCGGTTGGCTGGTGCTGGCCGACGCTTATTTCCCGGGCTGGAAAGCGACCATCATGCCCATCGGCAAAACGCCCCCCGATGGTACTACCGGCACCCAGGTACCGATCATGCGCGCCTACGGTAATTTCCGGGCAGTCTATGTGTCGGGCGTGGGAATGCAGCAGGTGCGCTTCCATTATGCGCCTCTGAGTTTGAAGATGGGCCTGTACGCCAGCTTCCTGGCCGGCATGTTGCTGTTCCTGCTCATCGGCTGGTGGGCGTGGGGTCGCTATTATCGTGAAGAAGAAGGTGAGGGAGCCGACGTGCGCCGGGTGGCCAAGAATTCGTTGGTGCCCATGGGGATGTCGCTGGTGAACAAGTTCATCGACTATGCCTTTGCCTTGTTACGATTGCGGATTCTGGCCCCGACCGGCGAGGGCGCTTATACCTTTGCCGTGCAGACCTACGGCCTGTTCGAGATATTGGTTCGCTTTGGCCTGGGCACGTTACTCACCCGCGAGGTGGCTAAAAAGCGCGATACCAAAACGGCAGGTGAATTCCTGGGGAACGTGCTGGTTCTGCGCACGGCGCTGTGGTTGATCTCACTACCCATCCTCGTGGTTTACACCTGGCTCTACTGGCGATCGGGGGCCATTGCCAGTCAGACGGTGTGGGCGATTGTGATCTTTGCCGTGGCCTTGTATTTTGCCAATCTCAGCGATGCCTTCTCCGCCGTGTTCAACGCCTATGAGAAGATGGAGTATCCCGCGGGGCTGGCATCATTCATCGCTCTGGCCAAGGTGGCACTGGGCGCCTTTGTATTGTTGGCGGGATGGGGTTTCGTGGGTCTTGCTGCCGTGAGTCTGCTCATGAACGCGATCCAGGCGCTGTGGTTGTTCATGTTATTGCGTGGACGCATTCTGCGGCCCGTATGGCGGATCGACCTGGCCCTGCAGCGGTGGATGTTGAGTGAGAGCGGCCCCCTGATGTTAAATCATTTGCTGGCCACGGTGTTCTGGCGTATCGATATCCTCATCCTCACACCCTGGGTGGGCGAGATGGGGGTGGGTTTGTATGCTGCGGCCTATAAATATATCGATGGTCTGAACGTGATTCCCAGCTATTTCACGCTGGCTATTTTTCCGGTGATGGCGCGCTTTGCCGCCAACGAATCCGACACGCTGAAGCGCACGCACTGGCTGGCCCTGCGCCTGTTGACCATGATCTCCATCCCGATCACGGTGTTTGTCCTTTTTACGGCCCGGCCGTTGATCTTGCTGCTGGGTGGCCAAGAATTCGTGCCCGGGGCTATCCTGCCCCTGCAATTGCTGATCCTCAGCATTACAGTGGGCTTTATGAACTCGGTGACGCACTATGTCCTGATTGCCATTGGCCAGCAGCGCTTTTTGACGCGGGCATTCGTATTCGGTGTGGTTTTCAATACCGTGGGTAATCTTATTTTTATCCCTCGTTATGGGGTCACCGCGGCAGCGGTAGTGACGATTCTGTCTGAGCTTTCACTATTCTTCCCGTTTTATTATGCTGTACGCAAGTACATTGCGCCCGTTCCCTGGCTGGAGATATTGTGGCGGCAGATGGCCGCCGGCGTCGTCATGGCCGGGGTGTATGTGCTGGTGAGCCCCTTCAGCCTGGTGCTGGCCATTGTGCTGGGCTTTGCCGTATATGGGGCGATGCTGATGGCGCTGGGTGCGCACCGCGCCCAGGATATGGCGGCGGTGTGGGGGGCGTTGCCGCTGGGCCGTTTCCGCAAGCTGCTGGTGTCAGAGGACTAACGAAACCCCGTTTCTCAGGTCATTTTAACTGCTCACTCTCTATACGCTGCACAGAGGAGCTGTCGACGCTGGCCAGCAATTGGCGCACGCTACATCCAAGACGTGGATGCAGCCAGTCGGGGGCGATCTCGGCCAGTGGGACCAGCACAAACGCCCGTTCGACCAGGCGGGGATGGGGAATGGTAAGTCGGTAGCTCGTCAGGCTGAGATCGTCATAGAAGATGATATCGAGATCGATGGGTCGGGGGCCAAAGCGCACGCTGCGTTGACGGCCCATGCGCTGTTCAATCCCCTGCAGAAATGTCAGCAGGGCCTGTGGTGACAGTGCGGTCTGCCCCATGATGACCTGATTATAAAAGGCCGGCTGCTCGGTGACGCCCCAGGGTTCGGTTTCGTAGATGGGAGAAGCAATCAGACCATGCATCACCTCTTGCAGGTGGCGGCGGGCCTCTTGCAGGTTGCGGTATTTATCGCCCAGATTGCTGCCCAGGGCGATGATAGCGGTGTGGTTGTGCACAGGAGGAGCCGTGTTGTGGGGTCAGTAGATGGAGAGTAATAGCCAATAAATGAGGATAGCCCAGACGGTGGCGCTTGCCAGCAGATAAAAATAGCCCCGTATCCGGAGTGATTTTCCTTTCTCTCTTTCTTTGCGCGCTTTTTCCAGACGTTCTTTGTTTTCCTCTTGCACTTTATTAACCCGCTTGATTTTGGCAGAAGCGGAGCGCAACTTGCTTTTTGCTTCCATAAAAAGACTCGTAGCGATGAAGGTAAGGATCACGGCTAAAATGACTGTAGAATTCTGAGACATATACCGGCCGCTGGGGAGAGCAAGAGGGCAATTCAGAATGTAATGAATTATGCATATCTTATGCCATGCCGTCGGTTCTGGCAACTCGGGAGGCGACTGCAGGAGTGGCGACAAGTGTCAGGCTCCATGCGTTGGATTCAGGATAATGCAACGGAAAGGCCCTCAAACGATGACTGTTGCACCCGTTGAACCGGTTCCAAATAAAATTGACACCGTTTTTTGCTTGTGCTATGATATTGGAACCGTTTCCAATACGATTTTCTCATCGGCGGAGACTATGTCGCCTGTAACCATTCGCGATGTCGCGAAATTGGCCGGTGTTGGTGTCGGCACCGTTTCCAGAGTCATTAATCAGCATCCATCCGTGCGAGCAACGACGCGGCAGAAGGTGGAGGAAGCGATCGCGGCGCTTAACTACACACCCAATCCCATTGCCCGTCAGCTATCGTGGGGGAAAACCCTCAGTGTGGCTGTGGTGGCGCCATTTTTTATTCGCCCCTCGTCGGTGGAACGCTTGCAGGGTGTGGAGACGGTGTTATCGGAATCGAATTATGATCTGGTGCTGTTTAATGTGGAAACCCAGGCGCGCAGAGACGCTCTGTTTCGCAGTTTGCCGCGGGGCGATTCTTTTGATGGCCTCCTGATCTTTACGCTGTCGCCCCTCGATCATGAGGCGGACCTGCTGTTGCAGGCGCCGGTGCCGGTGGTGCTGGTCGATGCTCATCATCCCAGCCTGCA
>JAJRXO010000138.1 GCA_024276255.1 Chloroflexota bacterium
CTCCTTGTACATCACAGCCAAATTCGGCGTGGGCATGACCACCGTGGGGGTGATATTCGGGCTATTCTCCCTGTCAAATATCTTTGGCAGCACCCTGGGGGGCGCCCTTGCCGATCGCTTTGGCCGTAAATCCATGTTGATCTTCGGTCTGATCGCCAGCGCCCTTACCAGCCTGGTGATGGGCTTCGCCAACGACGTTTCCGTATTGTTTGGCGCAGCAGTATTCGTCGGTCTGTTTGCCAGTGTGGGCGACCCAGCCCAACAAGCCATGGTCGCCGACCTGCTGCCGCAGCAACAACACGCTGAGGGGTACGGTATGCAGCGGGTGGTCGCCAATCTGGCGGTAGCGATTGGCCCGGCCATCGGCGGTATGCTGGCCGCACGATCCTATCTGCTTTTGTTCATCATCGACGCGGTCACCAGCCTGATCATGGCGGGTATTGTCTTTTACGGCATCGCCGAGACCCGCCCCGAGCGCCTGCCGAATGAAGAAAGCGAAACGTTGTGGCAAACGTTCAAGGGGTATCGCGTGGCCCTCCGCGACAAAGTCTTTATGGTGTTCATCCTGGCTTCGATGCTGGCCACCCTCGTCTATATGCAAATGAACACCACCATGCCAGTCTACCTGCGAGACAGCCACGGTATTCCGCCGCAAGGTTACGGCTATCTATTGAGCATGAACGCGGCCATGGTTGTGTTGTTCCAGTTTGCCATCACTCGCCGCCTGCGCCATCAGGCGCCACTGATTATGATGACGTTGGGCACCCTGCTCTATGCCGTTGGCTTCGGCATGTTCGGCATCGCCAGTCATTACGCCTGGTTTGTATTGGCGATGATCATCATCACCATCGGCGAAATGGTCGTCATCCCTGTCTCGCAGGCCTTGGTCGCCAGGCTGGCGCCGGAACAGATGCGAGGGCGCTATATGGCTGTGTCGGGTCTGGCCTGGACGGTACCCTCGACCGTGGGCCCTCTGCTGGCCGGCCTGATCATGGACTATTCCGACCCGCGTTGGGTATGGTACGGCTCATTTTTCGTGGCCATGTTATCCGCCTCCATGTACTACGCCCTCTTCCGGTTCATCACACGTCGCCCGGCTCGCCAATCGGATGCTGTTGGCTAAAAGCCGCCGCAGCGATCAGTCAGTATTTGCCGCTCTCTGCTTTTGGATTCTGCGCCCGTTCCCTGCTATAATTTGTCATACAACCATACCTATCGACAGCAGTTGCAAAGGCGCAGTTCATGTTCAAACGCAGCCCTTCTTTGACCGAACAAACCAAACAGTACATCAAAGAACGCATCATCCGTAATGAGTTTGCAGAGGGGCGTATTCCCTCCGAACATGAGCTGGCCGCCACGCTGGGGGTCAGCCGCACCACTATTCGCGATGCCCTGGCCCGCCTGGAGCTGGAAGGGGCGATTGTACGCAAGCAGGGGGCCGGCACATTTGTAAATAAACTGGGATTGCAGATTCGCTCCCGTCTGGAAGAAATCTGGTCATATGAAGAAGTCCTACGTGCACATGGTTACACACCATCAGTGCGCGTTTTGCAATTAAAGACAATACCCGCTTCGCCCGATACATCGGCTCTCCTGCATGTCAAGGCTGGTGAGCCGATGTTATTGATAGAAAAACTGTTTTTAGAAGACGAAAACCCCGTTATTCTCACGCAAAATACGCTTCCCAAGAAACTATTGCGTCATAAATTCGACGCCGAAGATTGCCAGCGGCCCATTTACGACTTCATTGCCCACAGCTGTGACCAACAGCTTGCCTACTACCTTTCCGATATCGTGCCCTTGCTGGCGGGTGCTGAAATAGGCAAATTGCTGCAAATCGATGCGCAGACTCCCCTGCTTTCCTTTGCCGAAGTGGGCTACAACCCCGACAACCGCCCCATTTTGCAATCTGCGTCATACTTTCGCGACGATTTACTGCGTTTTCGTATAATGAGACGTCAGACCCCGTGATCCCCATCTGCCTTTTTGGCAGGTGTCAACCCAATTATTTCATTCAGGAGATATAAAATGAGAAGTTTTGCTGGCCGCGACATCCTGTCGCTCAAAGATTTCGAACGCAATGAGTTCTTCCGCGTCTTCGAAATTGCAGAGATGCTGGAGCCCATCGCTCGCAATCGTCAAAACACCGACCTGCTGAAAGAAAAAACCCTGGTCACCGCCTTCTACCAGCCCTCAACCCGCACCCGGCTGGCGCACGAGGCCGCCATGATCCGTCTGGGGGGGCAGGTCACCGGCTTTTCCGACGCCAAAATGACCCGCGCTGGCGATTTCTATCAGGAATCGATCAAAGATACCGTCAAAATGCTGGAATTCTACGGCGATGTCATCGTCATGCGTCATTTCCAGCAGGGCGCTCCCCACGAAGCAGCCAAATGGGCATCTGTCCCCATCATCAACGGTGGTGACGGCTGGGGCGAGCATCCCACCCAGATCCTCACCGATCTCTACACCGTATTGCGTGAAAAAGGCCGCATCGATGGCCTGAAATGGGTGGCTGTCGGCGACATGCGCATGCGCACCATGCACTCCCTGGGCTATGCCCTCACCCAGTTCGATTGCCCCATCACCTTCGTGGCCCCGCCCGGCATGGAAATGCCCGAAAGCTATCAGCAGGACTACCGCGATTATGGCCTCGACTTCAAATTCGCCGAACATGTGGAACAGGTGATTGGCGACGCCGACGTCATCCTCGTCGAGCCCACCGTGCAGCCCGACTACACCAAATCGCGTGACGAACGCAAGGGCGAACTGCCCACCACCCCCGACAATTACAAGATCACCCGCGATCTCCTGGTCAACAAGGCCAAATCCGACGCCATCCTCCTGCACTCGCTACCCCGCATGGACGAGATCCCTCCTGATGTCGACATCACCCGCTGGTCACGTTACTGGCAGGAAGCCTTCAACGGCGTCGTCATGCGCATGGCCCTGCTGGCGCTTGTGCTTGGCGCCGTGGAATAAAGCCATTTTCCCGCCTGATGACTGATCCCAACCGCTCCCTCCTGGCTGCCTGGCTGCGTGCCATCCCCCAGTCGCGTCACGAGCCCCGACCCCTATACGAATTACCGGAAACCGATACCATGGGGTTGGGGCTGGCCCTGCTCTTGCAGACCTGGGGAGCGGTTGAACTCTCGCACGCCGGCATTCGCGCCACTTCCCAGCCTGCCTACTATTTTCTGCACAGCCTGGCTGCCTGGGCCGAAAGCAAAGACGAGGTCATCCAGGACTGGAGCGAACAGTATGGCGCCCGCGCCGATGCCGGCCTGCGCCACGGCGCCAGTCTCGTCTACCTGCTGGAAAGCGAACGCCTGGCCCGCAACCCGAATGCTACCCCCATCCGTTTTACCCCTGCCGCCCAGATTCTCATCGTGCAGGATGGCGATCCACCCCGATTTTTGTGCCAGTGGGACACCCCAGGGGGTGCTTTTCAGCTCATTGGCGGCCGTCAGCGCCTCGATCATAACTACGTCGAAGATATTCGCCACACGGCCATACGTGAAACAGAAGAGGAACTGGCTGGCCAGGTGAGCTATGAACACGGCGATTTTCAGCTCAACTTCCTGGCAGAATTCCCCGGCGGTAAACGGCTTTCACCTTCATTTGGCGCCCTCACCGCCTATCACTTCACCTTTTTCCATGCCTACGGATTCAAGCGCCTGACGCTGGGGAGTCAGGATCGCTGGTTGAGCCGTGAGGAATTATTGGCCGGAATCACAGTCGACGGCAAAGCTGTACGCGGCAGTCACATCACTATCCTCGAACAGCATCTGGGCTATCCCATTACCGAGCTCCCTTCATCTTTCGCATAACCACACTTTTCACGAGGTATCAACATGCAAACCAATATGCGCGGTCTCGATATGATCACCACCCAGGAGTGGACCCGGGATCAGATCGACACCATCATGGAAGTGGCCATGGACCTGAAGAAGAAACGCGCCCTGGGCGTACCCCACGCCTACCTGCGCGACAAAGTCCTGGCCATGCTATTTTTCTTCTCATCCACCCGCACCCGCGGCTCTTTCGAGGCCGGTATGGCGCAACTGGGCGGACACGCCGCTTTTATCGAAAGCCGCACCACCCAGATCAAACACGGCGACACCACCACCGAATTGGGCGAGATCTTCGGTCGCTACTTCGACGGCATCGCCATTCGCCATGTCGATTGGGGAATTGGTAACCAGTACCTCCGGGCCATCGCTGCGGCCAGCCGAGTGCCCGTGCTCAACATGCAATGCGATCTGTACCATCCCCATCAGATCCTGGCCGACTTGCAGACCATCATCGAGAAGAAAGGCGATCCCCGCGGTAAAACCATCACCGTGAGC
>JAJRXO010000139.1 GCA_024276255.1 Chloroflexota bacterium
CTCGCAGGTAAAAGCAAGGAATTCGTGGCAGGATTCCAACTTTTGTTGACAAGCAACACGCAAGAGATGACTACCGGAAATCGTAAAGAAAGAAGTGATGCTGACGATCGTTAACGACGCGTGTTACAGTCCATTGATGCGTAGATTTCAAAGATTTTCGATATTAATGACAGAATTTTCAACAATCTGCGAAATTCTGCGACATCTGTGCATGATTCTGACGATGAAGGCCAGCTTGGGGCAGCAACCTGAGTAGTCACGACGTTATTACATTTGCCAGCGACAGCAAAAAACGTGGCCGCAAGCGCAACCAAGAACATGCTGAACCAGCATCAGCTCATCCGTATTATGCAACAGTCCCGCCCAAAATGCAGTATGCAGAGTCGCATTTTCAGTCGTTTGATCGAATCACTGTTCATACTTCATATCTCGTAAACTAGAGCCAAATCCCGATTCGGGTTATACTATAGCCAAACAAGCACCCTCATCCAGTCCGGCCAATCTCTTGCCTGCGAGGATACCTTTATGCAGAATCAAACACTTACACTGATCGACACCCGTACTCAGCACAGCCACCAGATCACCGTGATCGATGGCGCTATTACAGCGACTGATCTGCGCCGAATCAAAACCAGTGCAGACGACATGGGCCTGCTGAGCTACGATCCCGGCCTCGCCAATACTGCATCCTGTCGCAGCAGCATTACGGAAGTGGACCGCTTTCAGGGTCTTATGCGGTATCGGGGATATCCGGTGCAGGAGCTGGTACAACATTCCACGTATCTGGAAGTCGCTTATCTGCTGGTCTATGGCGAACTGCCCACGGCCAGCCAATTGCAGCAGTGGCAGGCCGACATCCAGGCCGAGAGCATCGTACATGAAAACATGCAGCGATTCTTGCAGGGATTTCTGTATGATGCCCATCCCATGAGCGTTTTATCAGCCTCGGTGGCAGCCCTGTCAACCTTCTACCATGATGCCCGGCAGGTCGATTCCACGGCTGTTGATCGTCATGTACGACGCCTGATCGCCAAGGTGCCCACGCTGGCCACCATGGCCTATCGTCACATGGCCGGACGCCCGGTTGCGTATCCCGACGCCCGCCTTTCGTTTGCCGGCAACGTGCTAAGCATGTTATTCAAGCGCACTGAGCTCACATACACGCCCGATCCAGTGGCCGAAAAAGCCCTGAATACGCTCTTCATCCTGCATGCCGATCATGCCCAAAACTGCTCCACGGCCACCATGCGCATTGTCGGCAGCTCGCTGGCCGATCCCTACACAGCCATGTCCGCGGCGATGGCGGCCCTGTTCGGTCAGCGTCATGGCGGTGCCGGTGAAGCTGTCCTGTATATGCTCCGGAATCTGGAAAGCCCGGCCAATATCCCCGCCTTTTTACAGCGAGTCAAAACAGGTAAAGAACGGGTGGCAGGCTTTGGTCATCG
Source organism: Chloroflexota bacterium (assembly GCA_024276255.1). Classification (GTDB taxonomy): domain Bacteria; phylum Chloroflexota; class Anaerolineae; order J102; family J102; genus JAADGC01. Next base: position 1,446 of record JAJRXO010000139.1, read on the forward strand.
TATCTATCGCACCTACGATCCCCGAGCGCGAGTGCTGAAAAACCTGGCCCAGGAGATCGCCGAGGAGCGGGGGCAGAGAGACCTGCTCGATCTGGCCCTGAGCCTGGAGGAGGCAGCCCTGGCCGATGCCTATTTCCACGATCGTGCCCTTTACCCCAACGTCGACTATTACGCGGGGGTGGTGTATCACATGTTGGGGATTCCCGCCAATATGTTCACTGCCATGTTTGCCTCCGCGCGCACGGCCGGCTGGCTGGCACACTGGCGAGAGAAGCTGCATGATCCCGATCAGCGCATTGCCCGGCCCCGACAGATTTACATCGGGCCGGAGCAACGCGACTATGTGCCCATGGCCCAACGACATGGCCAACCTTCTTTCAGTCCGTCAGTGGTTGCTCCCGCTGAGGGCTCATTGCAGGTGACCCGCGACGACACAACCTTCAGCCTGCCGATTCGCGAAGGAGCGGTCCCGGCTCCGGCCTGGCGCCAGATCAAGGTGCAAGGGACCGAGGGTATTGTGGTCTATGATCCCGCTTTTGCCAACACTGCCATCTGCCGCAGCAGCATCACCTTTGTAGATGGTAAAGAGGGCGCCATGCGCTATCGCGGCTATCCCATTGAACAAATGGTGCGCTACTCCACCTACCTGGAGACCGCATATCTGCTGATTCATGGGGAGCTACCCACCGCCGAAGCCTATGATCAGTGGACCCAATCCATCCTGTCGCAAAGCATGGTGCACGAAAAAGTGCGCGGCTTCCTCGGCGGTTTTCGCCACGACGCCCATCCCATGGGCATTCTCGTGGGCACGCTGGCCGGTCTGTCGGCCTTTTACCCGGAAGCGCGGAACATTAACGATCCCGAGATCGTTTCCGCCCAGGTGCAACGACTGATCGCGCAAATGCCCACCCTGGCTGCCTTTGCCTATCGACACGCCCGCGGCTTCCCCTACATTTACCCCCGGCCCGAGCTGGGTTATGTGGGTAATTTCCTTTCCATGATGTTCGCCCGTAGCCAGTACGACCGCCCTGCCCCCCCACAATTGACGCGAGCCTTGGAAAAACTGTTCATTTTGCAGGCCGATCACGAACAGGCAACTTCCACCACCACCATGCGCACGGTGGGCAGCGCCCTTGCCAACCCCTATTCATGCGTGGCTGCGGCGGCATCGGCCCTGCATGGCCCACGGCATGGCGGTGCAGCCGAACTGGCCTTGCAAACCTTCCGCGAGATCGGTGATGTGAAAAACGTGCCTGCGTTCATCGAGAAGGTCAAAGGCGGAGAGCGCCTGCTCATGGGCTTCGGTCATCGCATTTACAAGAATTACGATCCCCGCGCCGCCGCAGTAAAGGAGATCGCTCACGAGGTATTTGCAGTCACCGGCACCAATCCCATGCTGGATATCGCCCTGGAACTGGAACGCATCGCGCTCAATGATGAATACTTCAGCAAACGCCGACTCTACCCCAACATCGACTTATATACCGGCTGCATCTACGAGGCGATTGGCATTCCCCCGCAGATGTTCTCGGTGATGTTTGCCATTGGCCGCACAGCAGGCTGGCTGGCGCAGTGGCTGGAAATGCTGGCAGATGCGGACCAGCGCCTGGTCCATCCCCATCAGATCTACGAGGGCCCCGACGAACGTCCCTACGTGCCTATTGAACAACGTTCCTGACCGCGTAAAAACTCTCGCCACCATGAAACATCGTAAAGCGCTGCTGGCGCTGCTGATCCTGTTGGTATTGCTCGGCAGCGGCATGACGGCCTGGCAACATTTCCAGCGCAACTCCCCCATCCAGCGGGAGGTTGAGCACATGGTGGCGCCGTATCGTTTTCGCATCGGGGCCTATGAAGTTGGCGCCATCACCGCCGAAATCCAGGCCAGCATCGCCCGACCAGGCACGCGGCTGCCAGTCGCACAACAGCAACGCCTGGTGTACGACTATCTGCAGCGCGCCCAGAGGATCAGCATGCTGGAACAGAAGGTCGCGGCCATTTATGCCGACAGCAGCATCGATGATCCGGCCGCGGCCAGTGCAGACCTGCGACGACAACTGGCCGGGCAACGGAACCTGCAAGGCCTGGTACGTCCGGCGGTGGAAACCATTCTGCAGCGGCAGATCACAGCCGTGATCCAGGAGCAGAATCTCGACACGATGGGCGTGGTGTGGCCGCCGGTGCGCTTCAATTTCAGTGAGCCCCCGCGCTATCTTATCGTCTCCCCGCGCGACCGCATCAGCCTGGAGGCCGGGGTTTATCTGCGGCCGGCGCTGGACCTGAACACGATCGAATTGCTGGAACAACAGACCGCTACCGCCCTGGATCGTTCGACGATCATCGAACCCCTGGGCGGCCTGGGCATCTGGCCCACCATGGTCATCGATCAGGCATCACTGCGTTGGGTGCTCAGCACCATCGCCCATGAATGGGTGCACAATTACATGGTGTTCTATCCCCTGGGCTGGCATTTATTCGACAGCCCGGGCATGAATACTGTCAGCGAAAGCATCGCCTCCCTGATTGGCGACGAGATCGGCAATCAGGCCGCGTTGCAGTACTATGGTTTGCCCCTGCCCACGCCAGCACCCACCACACCGCACATTCCTCCCCCTCAACCCGATTCCCAGCAATTCGATTTCAATACAGAAATGCGTCGTACACGCGTCCATGTCGACAAGCTGCTGGAGCTGGGCATGATAGAGGAGGCCGAGGCCTACATGGAAGTACGACGTCGCGAGTTCGTGGAACATGGTTATGCCCTGCGCAAACTCAACCAGGCCTACTTCGCCTTTCATGGCTCCTACGCCACCCATCCGTCAGCGATCGATCCCATCGGCCCCAAATTGCAGGAATTGCGCTCGTATACACCTGATCTGGCCACCTTCCTGCGCGAAGTGCGTCAGATCAAAAAGCCTGCAGACATCGACACCATCCTGGAACGCTGGCGACGGCGCCCCCAGAATACCCGTGCCCAGCTCGCGCCAATGTCGCCATAAAAAATCCGCAAAAACCGATTTGACATCCCCTGTAAGCTGTGTCATAATCGCCGCACCTGCAGCTCCGGCTGCATTTTCACCGCTATCCCCTAGGACAGGAGGTGATGTCAATGGATTTAGGTTGTAGAACCAGCGTCGTGGCATCACCTCGGATGATCCGATAATTTGCCACGACGCACCCCGTAAAAGGCCTCTCAGCTGAGAGGTCTTTTACTTACCCTGGATATACTTGCGCCACACATCATGTTCCTGCATCTGATACACCAGGGCCAACGCCACATAACGGGGCCGGAACGGGGGCCGCAACAGGCGCATATTGGCTTCCGCGGGAGTGCGATCATCCTTGCGCTGGTTACAGCGGCGACATGCCGCGACCACATTCTCCCAGGTTTTGCGCCCGCCACGGCTGCGGGGAATCACATGATCCAGTGTCAGCTCCGAGGAGCCGGGGCGTGCCCCGCAATACTGGCAGGTGTACTGATCGCGGGCCAGCACCATGCGCCGGGTGAGAGGTAGAGCGAAGTGGCGGGGGATTTTCACGTATTGCACCAATCGGATCACCAGTGGATAGGGCAACGACAGCCTTTCTGCATGCAGGTAGCGTTCGGCCGCTTCCACCACCTCCGCCTTTTCCTTCAGCAATAACACCACGGCGCGTTTAATCGACACCACATTCAGCGGCTCATAACTTGCATTCAGCACCAATACGGCGCCGTTCAGAGTGTTCATGGCGATGATATTAAAGCTGGGAACAATTCAGTGTCGAAACAATCACTTTATTATAGATAGCGGCATGCAAAGTTCAAAATCAAACACACCGAATATGGACGCTGTTTGCGGCTGAGGAGACGTTGCGATTTACGTCTTTCTTCTCGCACTGCCCAAATTGGGTATCCGTCCTGGAGTGCACTGGCTCAATACAATACCCCATTCTTGAAGTGTCACCCACCTGAGCACGTGTTTGCGTAATGTAATCACAGGTACTATAATCTCGTCAGCATCTGTGTTGGGCATGGCCGCCCAATTCTTCCCCAACGCCCTGTAAGGATCATACGCATGGATGAGAAAATACGCACGCTCTCGACAATGGAATTATTCCAGGATCTTTCGCCACAGGAACAGGAAGAACTGGATCGCATAACGACCATGACCTCGGTACGTCGCGGTAAAGTATTATATCGACCCGAAGAAAGCGGTGAGGTGCTCTTCATCCTCAAATCGGGGCGTGTACAGCTTTACCGCATCGCCCCCGAGGGCAAAAAGCTGGTCATTGCCACATTGAACAAGGGCTCTTTATTCGGTGAAATGGCCTTGCTGGGACAACAGATGCACAACACCTTTGCCGAAGCTATCACTGATTGTCAGATATGCATCATGCGGCGCAGCGATCTCGAACATCTCATTATGCAGCGGCCACAGGTGGCATTGCGCATGTTGGAGATCACCGGCCGGCGCCTGCGTGATGCCGAGATCCGCCTGGAAGACCTGGCATTCAAGAGCATACCCGCCCGTATCGCCTCACTGCTGCTGCGTCTGGCTGACAAGGAAGACGGGGTGCTCAGCGGTTATACGCATCAGGATTTCGCCGAAATGGTGGGCACCTATCGGGAAACAGCCACCCAGGTGCTTAACGATCTCAAAAGCAAGGGATTGATTGATATCGGACGCAAGCGCATCACTATCCGCGATTGGGAGGGGTTGAAAACAATCGCCGAAGACTAGCGGTGCATTCTACTGAGGGGAAATACTGCTCATTTGCCATCACTTCGGGGCTTCAAAGTATCCCCGATTGAAGGCTGCAGGGCTGTCTCCAACCATCGTCGCATCTGCGGAAATGCTAGCTCCGCCCAGGGAATTTCCTCCCGCGCAAACCATCGGGCCTGCGAAACATCATCACCCGCCTGCAATTCGCCGCCCACGAGCGTGGCTTCGAATAACAAAAACACCCCCTGTTTGCGCTTGTCCGATAAGGCAAACACATCCACAACCCGGCCTATTTCCACCTGCAGGCCGGTCTCCTCTGCCACTTCGCGGCGCAAGGCAGGTCGGGGTTGCTCGTCGTACTCCACAAAGCCCGACGGCAGCGCCCAGTAGCCGATGCGGGGAACCACGCCGCGACGGATCAACAATACTTTGTTCTCGTGGACGATCAGGGCGCCGGCTGCCAGCTTGGGATCGCGAAAATAGATATACCCGCAATCCGGGCAATACTGCCGTTCTCGACCAAACAGATACTTGCGGCTCAGTTCATGCGCGCATTGCGGGCAGTAGACAAAATCATCCAATTTCCGCCACCTTGCGCGCGGTCCGCAGGTTGCTCCAGGGTGATGTGATCATGGTCACACAACCCGTTGCCAGGATCAATCCCCGACCATCTGTCTGCTCAATAGCATCCGCGGCCTCACACCACACATCCTGTGGCGTCCCGTGCAGCATGGTATCCCAATGATGCCAGCCGCCGACCAGAGCACCGCCAAAATGCTGTCGCGCCTCGGCCAGCGAGGGCGCCCCTTCACGATCGTGCCAGTTCACAGCCTGCACAGGCAATTCACTGGCCAGCTCGAAATAGGCATCGGCCCCGTGCAGATGTAACAAATTGAACCAGAACATGTCATTAGCCGCCTCCAGGATCTGCCGATCATACGGCAGGCCAAAAGTCTGATATTCGGGCCATGAGAGATGGTTGGGTGTTGC
>JAJRXO010000140.1 GCA_024276255.1 Chloroflexota bacterium
CATTGCCCTCGTCGATCTGCACGATCTCGGCGTGCTTGTAGCCGCCTTCGCGCACGGTCTTGGCCGCTTCCACAAACATCATGGCATCCACACCCCGACCGCGATACTGGGGCAGAATACCGGCGCCGTTCAGGTTCACCCATTCGGTGCGCTTGAACTCACGCAGCAGATAATACCAGCCAAACGGGAGCAGCTTGCCGCCTGTGCGCTGAATGGCTGCCGAGATATCAGGATAGCAAATGAGAAAACCGACGATCTCATCGCCTTTCCACACCAGTTTCATCTGCTCGGGGATGGCAATCGAAAGTACACGCTTAGCGATCACCAAGCCTTCTTCGCGCGTGATGGGTACATATTCCCAGTTGTCGGTAAAAGTGCGATTGTACGTGTCGATGACCTTGGGCACCACGGCTGCGAGTTCTTTTTTAGATTGGAAGTTGCGTATCTCGAAACCATAGCGCTTGCGTACCTTTTCGGCAATGCGCACAATCCGTTCCGGCACCTCGTAAGTGCCGGGCAGATAACCGGACATGAAATCGGTCTCGCGCTCGAAGCCCAGGCGCTTGACAATATCGTGATAGTATTCGGGGTTGTAGGCAATACCGATGGCCGGGCGATGATTGAAGCCCTCCACCAGCATGCCCATGCCATCCATGGTCAGGAAGCCCTTGGGGCCGATGATCTTGTTCAATCCCCGCTGACGGGCCCAGTCGAAGGCAGTCTTAAACAAGGCCTCGGCAACGGCGAAATCGTTGATCGATTCGAAGTAGGTGAAGAAAGCTGTTTGTTCTTTGCGCAAGTTGTTGTAGCGGGAATTGTCGAGCACAGCGATGCGGCCCACCGGCTCGCCATCCTTTTCCGCCAATAAGAAATCAGCATATGAGTGCAAAAAGAAGGGGTTCTTGCGCCGATCGAGAACCTGCTTGGCATCATCCACCATCTCGGGCACCCAGTAGGGGTCGCCGGCATAGAGCTTGTAGGGCAGTTGGATCCAGGCATTGACGTCGGAACGCTTTGTTGTGTCGAGTACACGAACATTAATCATATTATACCTCCTTTGTGAAAAAGCCGATCGCCAGTGAGCCGGGACCGGCATGGATGACTATGGCAGGACCCAGATGCATGACGAGCACGTCAGTGGTATTGTGAGCGCTTGCCAGGTGCCGGGCGACGCTATGGGCCAGCTCAGGCGTGTTGGCATGCATCACGGTAAAAAGCGCTTCATCACCGGGGGCGGCTTCATTCAGCGCCAGCTCCTTCAGGCGAGCCAGGGCTTTCTTGTGCGTACGCTGGCGTTCCGCCGCCGCCACCTGCCCCTCGTGCAGGGTGAGAATGGGCTTCATCTGCAACAGGCTGCCCAGCATGGCTGCGGCGCCACCAATGCGCCCCCCTTTCTGCAGATATTCCAACGTATCCACCAGGAAGTAGATGCGTTGACGGCCAATCAGAGCATGGATTCGGTCTACAATCGTGTCGGCAGCCAGGTCTGCTGCCGCCCATTCTGCTGCCTTCTGTACCATCCGGGCCAGGGGTCCGGCGATGGTGCGAGTATCGATGATGCGGATATCGGCATCGGGAAACGATAGCCGGGCCACCGTGGCGCTACGCACGGTGCCGCTGAGTTCCGTGGAAGGATGAATGGAGATGATGGTATCGCCGGCTTCCACCCACGGTCGATAAACGGCCTCCAGCGCGGCCGGTGCCGGCGCTGCGGTTTTGGGCAGGATATCGGACGAGGTGAGCTTTGCTAAAAACTGTTCCTGGTTCAGCTCCTCCTGTTCCAGAAACTCCTCCTCGCCAAACACAATCACCTGCGGTACCACGGCGATGTCATATTGTCGTACGATGTCTGACGGCAGGCCGGCGGTCGTGTCAGTGACAATTCGGATCATAAGGTCTCCTTCGATGAGCGGAGCGTACAATGCAAAGTGGGAAGAGCAAACCCTTGTGCATTGTACGCCTGTTTGCCCGATTCGTCCAATCGCTTCTGGCCGCAGCATCATTCCTGAACCTCCTGATTCGTCCATCGCGACCCAAAGCTGCTAAACTATAGCCTCGCCAATTTCAGACCCCAAAGGATAATATCACTCATGCGCAAACGGTTTCTCCTCTTCGGCGTGACCATGGTCATGCTGCTCGTGCTGGCCGCCTGTGGAGCCAGCAATACGCCCACCCCGACCAAGGCCATCCCCCCCACCTGGACGCCCACTCCCATGAGCGCGGCCCAGGCTGTACCCGCCACCCCCACGACGATGGCAGTCGCTGCTACACCCACCGCGGCGCCCGCCACCCCTGTGCCCCCCACGCCCATCCCCGAGCCCACCGACACGCCGCTGCCGCCCACGGCCACCCCCATCCCCCCTGCCATTGTGCAGGTGACCAGCGCCACGGCCAATCTGCGCAGTGGCCCCGGTGTGGTATACGATCGTACCGGCGCGGTGCGCAACGGCGATCAGTTTGTCATCCTGGCCCGCAACACAGCGGGAGATTGGTGGCAGATCCAGGTGAACGGTGAGGCTCACTGGATTTACGGCGATCTGGTGCAGGCCACGAACGCTGATTCGGTGCCTATTGCCACCAACATCCCCCCCACCCCCATACGTCCCACGGCCACGCCGGTGCCGCCTACGGCCACCCCCGCGCCCAGCACACCCGATCCCTGCGCCACAATCGGCGGTGATGGCTGTAAATTCAAGATGCGTGGGGGACCGGCATTTGCTCCTGATCCCTACGAGCTTAAACTCACGTTGGCCTTTGTGCATGGCGGCCGCAACGATGAAGCACAGGGTAGCTACTTTGTGTGGCTGGAAAAAGATGGCGTAAAGCTGCCCGTTTCCGACAAGGTGCGGAGCTGGACCGGCCCCAAACGCAGCGGAGCCAATGGCGCCTACAACTACGAATACAGCATCGGCATCGATCAATTGCCCGGCAACACTGTGGCCGGTAACTACACGATCTGGGTGCTCGATGGCAACGGCGAACGCGATAGCCAGACCTTCCAGTTCAGCGTCCCTGAGGGCCAGGGCGAGGTATGGATCAAGTTTGATCAGAATTAGGGAGCTGCAGAGAGAGCGGTAAACCGCTGATTTTGTGGGTCGCGCTACAAAGACTTGCGGAAGCCAAACAGCGGCGTACTAACGCCTGCGGCCGCCTTCGCTGCGTAGCACAGCCCACACAAATCGCGGCAGATCCAGTTGCCGCCGCCAGCGCCACGGTTGCGTAAGCAAACGCCACAACCATTCCAGATTGAATCGAATCATCCAGGCCGGGGCCCGACGCCGCACTCCCACCACGTGGTCGAAGGCCCCGCCGATGCCGATGCTCACCGGCACGCCCAGCTCATCCTTGTGCCGGGCGAGCCACATATCCTGCGCCGGCGCCCCGTACGCCACCAACAGCACATGGGGCCTGGCGGCGCTGATGCGGCGAGCGATCTCGGGGTATTCCTCGTCCGCAGGTGAACCGGCATAACAATCAACCACCTGCAAGCCGGGATAGCGTGCGCCGAGCTTGCGGGCAGCGGCGGCGGCCACGCCTTCGCGGGCGCCCAGAAAAAACAGACGCCACCCTGCCTGCGCGGCCCGCTCCGCCATGTGATAGATGCCATCCGAGCCCGTCACCCGCTCGGGGAGATGGTACCCCATGCGCCGGGCTGCCCACAACAGGCCCACCCCATCCGGCACCACCAGATCGGCCGCCTGCAACACCCGCCGAAAGTCAGCATTGCGCTGGGCAATCATCACGAATTCCGGGTTGGCCGTGCAGATCTGTCGGGGACGACCTTCGGCAATAAACGAAGCGATGATATCCAGGAGTTGTTTGTAAGTGATGGGATGAACGGGAATGTCCAAGATGTGGATGGGGGCAGGGATCTGTGCATGCATGGTCAACTCAGCACCGCAGAAAGAAGGCGATCGGCAGCCGCCACCACCGGCGGGGCGTCCAGATCGGCGAGGCAGGTTCGTTCGGGGCAGCCATGCCGCCAGGCCACGCTGTGCTGCACATACGCGCACGGCGAACAACTGATGCCCAGGCGTACCACTTCGCTATGGCCATCGGGCGTCCAGGGCGCCCATGCCCGATGATTGGAAGGCCCGAAGATGGCTACGACCGGCGTACGCATGGCCGCCGCCATATGCATCACGCCACTGTCGGCGCCCACGAACAAAGCCGCGGCACGCAGCAAGGCCGTCAGCTCGCCCAGACTGGTACGCCGGCTGAAATCGGTCATGGGCGACGTGGCCCGATCGAGAACGGCCCCGGCATCATCGTGTGGCCCGCCCACCACCACCGCAGGCAAATGCCAGCGCTGCCACAGAGCAGCAGCAACGGCGGCGAACTTGGCCGGTTCCCAGCGACGGGCCAGCGAGAACCCTCCCGAACCGGGATGCAACACCACGAAATGGCCTTGCCGCAGATCAGCTGCCGACAGCATCTGCGCCACACGCGCTTCATCCTGGGGAGCCACAGGCAGGTCCAGGCTGACATCGGTTGATTCGGCGCCCAGGCGGCGGGCCAGAGCCAACCAGTAGCCCACTTCAGGCATGGCGCCGAAGCCATCATCGCGCACCGCGTGCGTGAACCAGCGCCCATGGCCGTTATCGAGCCCCACCGTGGTTTTGGCTCCCGTGGCGGCGATGAGCAGCCGCTGCTTCAGTCGTCCCAACGGCGTGGTGAGGTGATGAAAATCCACCACCGTATCGTAACCCTGCCGCCGCAGCATGGACAGGTAGCGTATCAGCCCCGGCCACTTCCAGGGCCACAGTACGTTCAGGCCCTCGTACTGCACCTTGGGAAAAACCATCACCCGATTTGCCAGCGCTGAGTTTTGCAGAAGGGCTGTGGTGTGTGGGTTGAGCAGGACGTCGATGTGGGCCTCGGGGAAGCTGTGACGCAGGGCTCGCAGGGCCGGTGTGATGTTCAGCACATCGCCCAGATCGGCCAGCTTGATGGCCAGCAGGCGGCGGGGGGCGGGCGGGACAGCAGCGTGTGATACCATGCCAGCATTGTACGCATTGTGTCGACAGAGGGCAAAACATGCTGACATGGGGAATTTACCGGTACACAGGGCGTGACCCAAGAGCTGTTTTCTGGATGCACACTTGTTATGTGTATAATCAGGGTATGACTGTGACTAAATCCCTGACCCCGCGCGAAACAGAAATCCTGGGCCTGCTGGCCGAGGGTTTGAGTAACGACGAAATCGCGCAGCGCCTGGTAATCAGCCCCAACACTGTGAAGGTGCATGTGCGGAACATCTTTGAAAAGATGCAGGTGCAGTCACGTACCGAAGCCACGATGGAGGCAGTGCGCCGGGGCTGGATTTCGGTGCCAGGCCTGGCTTCTGAGCCCACGCCTGAGCTTCCCCCCCCCACATGGCCGCCACTCGTCCCACCAGCGCAACTCTGGCAGGGGTTAACTGTGTTGCTGGCGCTGGTAGTGGGGCTGACGCTGGGTTTGTGGCCACAAAAAACATGGCAGACAGACACACCGCTGACAGCCGAGTTCAGCACCGATCGCGGGATCACGCGTACCACGCCCCTGCCGCGACGCAGTGTGCCGCGCTGGACACAACGCTCGCCCATGCCCTCAGCGCGCAGCCTGGCTGCGGCCGCCCTATTGAATGGCCGCCTGTATGTGGTGGGCGGCGAAAACAGCCAACAGGACCTGGCAACACTTGAAAGTTATGATCCGACCATCGATGTGTGGCAACCGCTGACGCCGCGGCCGGTGGCGGCGCGGGGCGTGGCGGCTGCGGTTCTGGACCATCAGCTCATCGTAGCCGGTGGGTGTAGCGAAAACACCGCCCTCAGCCGGGTTGACAGCTATACTCCGCAGGACGATAGCTGGAACGAGCTGGCCCCTCTGCCCGCGCCGCGTTGTGGTGGGGTCTTGCTGAACTGGCAGGGGCAATTGATCTACATCGGCGGTTGGGACGGGCAGAGCGCCAGCGACGCCGTGTTTATCTACGATGCTGATGCCCGTACCTGGCAGCCTGGCCCCGCACTGCCTGCCCCGCGCGCATTTGCCGCCGGTGTGGCTCTGCCTGCTGGCGTCTGGCTGCTGGGGGGGCACGATGGCAACCAGGAGCAGGCCGATATGTGGTTCTGGGATGGCCAGGCAGCGACCTGGCAAGCCCAGCCTTCCCTGCCCGCCGCGCGAGCCGGCCTGACAGCTGCTGCGGACGGCACGTCGATCTATGCGTTTGGCGGCGGCATGGCCGAGGAGGCTCCCCTGCACGAACGCTTCGATCTGGCCACGCACACCTGGTCAACCATCGAGTACCCGCGCAATGGCCCCTGGCGACATGCCGTTGCTGCCATGATCGGCCCCAATTTGCACATTATCGGCGGCTGGGGCGGCGATTATCTCGACGTGCATGAAGCATACCAGGCCGCGTTCTTCCAGTTCCTGCCCCTGGGCGCCCAGAACGCGCGCTGACAATCCTCTCAACCGGTCGTCAATCGTCGAGATACGGAAAATTAGAATATGCCGTCGAGCATGGCGGCCATGGCCCGATACACTGGCGCCTCATCCGGTATTTCAATCAAAGGCCGTCCCGTAAAATCGAACTCGGTGACCGTGGTATCGGCAGGAACGATGCCCAACAGAGGGAAATCCATCTCGTCGATAGCCGCCTGCAGGGCCGGAGCCAGGGGCTCGGGGGCGCGGTTGAGGATGAGATAGCAGTGTTCGATATGAATATCCAGTTCATGGCGAAACTCTCCGATACGTCGCGCAGCCACGAGGCCGCGTTGGGTGGGATCAGATACCACGAAAAGATAGTCCACATCCCGTGTGGTACGACGGCTGAGGTGCTCAAGGCCGGCTTCGTTATCCATCACCACCCAACGGTAGCTTTTGCCAATGGCATCGATCACTTCGCGCAGGTTATGGTTGACGGCACAGTAGCAACCGGGACCCTCGGGACGGCCCATGGCGATGAGATCGACGCGATCTCCCTCGGCCAAAATCGAGCGCACTTCGTATTCCAGATATTCTCGTTTGCTAATGCCGCCGGGCAACGTGCCCATGGCCGCGCCTCTGGCGGTAAGTGATTGTTTTACCTGCTGCAACATGCCTTCGCGCACATCGCCCACAGTGGTCTCCAGGTCCAACCCCAACACCATATTGAGGTTGCTGCTGGGATCAGCGTCGATGGCGAGGATGGCGCCACTTTTGTTCTGGATCAGATAACGGATGATCATGGCGGCGATCGTGGTCTTGCCAGTCCCGCCTTTACCGGCCAGTGCAATCGTCGTTGTCATGAGATCTCCTTTTCCAGCTGGGAGGCCATTATACGAGCAGCGGTTCGCAGTGCGGGCACGTGGTCATAAACAGGGATGCTCAGACGATCCGCTTCCTGTACGCCCATATCGGCAGGCAAAACACCCAGCAGGGGCAGGCCAGGCGATTCGGCTCGAATGAAGGCCGCTTCGTCATCGTCACGAACCTTGTTGCCCACGATCCACATGCGCTTGAGACCGATGTCGCTGGCCAGTTGTTTGATCTGGCGGGCCGTGCCCAGGCTGCGCCGGGTGGGTTCCACCACGATCAGCAGGGCATCGACAAAATCAACCGTGGCCCGCCCCAGATGCTCGACGCCGGCGTACATGTCGAGCAAAAGCACCTCGTCCTTGCGGAAGAGCAGATGCGTGAACAGGGTTTTCAGCATGGCGCTCTCCGGGCAGATACAGCCTGAGCCGCCGGTATCGACCCCGCCCATCTGTAGTAAGCGCACCCCGCGATGCGATATGCTGAAGCGATCGGGGAGATCATCGACGCGCGGATTGAGGGTGAAAAAGCCACCCACGGTTCCCGGCTTGGCGCCGGTGCGCTCTTCGATCAGAGCATCCATCTCGGCAATGGGCTTGAGCCCATCCACGAGAGAGGAAGGAAAGCCCAACGCCCCGGCCAGGCAGGGGGCAGGATCCGCGTCTACGGCCAACACGTCACGTCCGGCATCGGCCCATACCTGTGCCAACAGAGCCGTGAGGGTGGTTTTGCCCACCCCGCCTTTACCGCTGATAGCGATCTTCATGCTGATGTCTCCTGGTTATCGGCAGATGGCGCCTGTGTCTGGGCATCATTGCGCAGGATCAGGCGGGTAAGCATGCTGCCCAGTATGGCACAGCCCTCTGTGGGGAGGTGGTGTGCAATGTGGGCATCGAACAGAATGCGATACGAGGGCGGGAAATCTTCGTCGCCCTGCCAGCATGCAGCAAGTAATTGTACACGAGGCAACGCCTGAAACGCGAACGCAGCATCGGCAAAATCGACAGCCAGGCCGCCGGCGGCCTCGGCAGCTGTTCTGAAGCGCGTGTAATCAGCCCTGAAATGACGCTGTAAGACCTGCCCCGTATAACCTTGATGTGCGGAGGCATAGAACGCGCCGTCCGGCAGCTCGGAGAAGGCGATCCACCGCCCGGCAGGCAAGGTGCCATCGCTCGAGTGCAGATAGTAGGCCAGCATGGCCTGCGCCAACGGGTCCAGCGCTCCGCCATCGCCGGCGTCGCGAGCAATCAGATCCGGAAAACCAATCGAAACAGAACGCCCCCAATAGCTCAACAGCAGTTCCTCAGTGGCGTTGGCGCCCGTCTGGTAACGGGCGCCAACCAGCGCTGCGATGTTTTGCGGAGGGCGGCGGCGTATATCAGCGCGCAGCTCCTCAACACGTTTGAGTAATGCGGATGGAGATTGGGGCATAAGTGACGATCAGGCGTCGGTGGTGATGGAAAGACAGGTCAGGGTTTCCTGTATTCCGGGAATGGCCTGGATTTCTTTGTAAATGATTTCGCTAATCCGATTGAGATCGGCTGCCTCGACCACGGCAATGGCATCGTAGGGACCAAAGGTGATGTAGGCTTCGTGCACTCCGGCTATGTGTTTCAGAAATCGAACGACCTCGTGAGCGGAACCGGTGTGGGTACGAATCAGGGCAAAAGCTTTCATCAGAATAACCTCTTGATATTGTACAAATGATGAGATAATTAGCAAAACTCAGCGGGAGCGTTTCAGGAAAATCAGCCAATAGATGCTGGCGACGAGGATGGTACCACCAATGATATTGCCGATAGTGACTGGCAGCAGGTTCTTCACGAAGAAAGCTGCCCAGGTAAGGCCATCGAGATTCACGCCGCTTTGGGCAGCAAAGGCCGGATCAAAGTCCTTAATCAACAGGCCCACGGGAATGAAGTACATGTTGGCCACGCTGTGTTCAAAACCGGCGGCCACAAAGGCCGAAATGGGGAAGACGATGGCGGCGATCTTGTCCATTGTGGAGCGAGCGCTGAACGTGAGCCATACAGCCAGGCACACCAGGGCATTACACAGAACGCCCAGGGCAATCGCCTGCACGAATCCCAGATGCACCTTGCCCACAGCGATGTTCAGGGCCGTAGCGCCGACCTGGCCCCCGCCAAAAGTGTATTGCCGGGCAAGTAGGATCAGCAGGGCTGTGCCGATGGATCCGACAAAATTACCGACATATACAACCACCCAGTTGCGCAGCAGATTCTGCGTGGACACCTTGCCGCTGGCCCAGGCCATGGCGATGAGATTATTGCCGGTGAACAATTCGGCTCCTCCTACAATCACCAGAATAAGACCGAGCGAAAAAACCAGCCCCACCAGCAGCTTGATCACGCCGTATGACAGATAGCCGGTAGCTCCGGCTGCCACTGTGGTGGCAAACACCGCGCCCAGGGCAATAAAAGCACCGGCCAGAATCGCCAGACTGAAGAGCGGAACAAGTTCCGCCTCGGCCTTGCGTACGCCGACATTCTCCGCCTTGCGGGCCATCTCGCCTGGTAACAAGGCATCAATGCGAACTTCGGTTGCCATGTGTTTGGTACTCCTTTAGTCTTGACTTTGTTGAATGCATGCTCTGTTGCACACAATATAATTGATAACTCGATCATAACGCGCTCTTTATTTCACGTCTATGATCTGGCTCAGGTTGGGAATAAAAAATGTGACAAACCGCACCCCCGCCCGAGGCTAAAGCCATCGGGCTACAGAACGGCGCCCCCTCAAGGGGGCTTGACGGCCATGCCAGCAACGACCAAGCCGGGTTCACCCGGCGCCGTTTCGTAGACCGGCGACTTCATCGCCGGTCACCCCATGCCGACAACGATCCCCCACCAGAAGACGCGCCCAGGCTCACCGCTTCCCAGGTAGATTCGTGATCCAACACCGCCCGCCACGCCGCACCCCCGCCCGAGAATGAATTCGCCGGTCGGTCTTACGAACGTATCGATTCGATCAGGGCCCTGGTGACAGGCCCCTGCCGGCGTTGATTGATGACCTCGGCCATGATACACACGGCGATCTCGGCCGGAGTTTCCGCGCCGATGGGTAATCCGATCGGCGCGTGTACCCGCTGCAATTTCTCGGCAGCGATGCCATGGTGCGTTCGCAAAAGCTCAAACACCGCCCGCACGCGCCGCCGTGAACCGATCATGCCCAGGTAAGCCAATGGCCGATCGATCAACTCCAGCAAACACGCCACATCGAGGGTATGGCCGCGGGTGACAAGCACCACATAGGTCTGCTCATCGGTGGCAAGCTGGCGTACGGTCTCCTGAATATCGGCCGCAATCACCGAATCGGCGCCGGGGAATCGCGCCTCATTGGCATACTGCGCCCGATCGTCAATCACCGTAACGCTGAAGTCGCACAGCGCCCCCAGCTGACACAGAGGCACGGCAATGTGACCGGCTCCCACGATCACCAGTCGCGGAGGTCGCTGCAACGCCTCAACGAACAGCTCTTCGCCCGTGGCAGGGACGCGAAGCAGTCGGTGACGGCCCGACTGCATCGCCTTTACCACGGCCTTGTGCAATTCCCCGGCATCTGCCTGTAAACCCCAGGCCTGCCACGGCTCCCCTGTTTCGGGACCTACGACTGCGCGCAGGCCCATGCGTCCGGCATCGTCGCTGCGCACAATCCGCACAATGGCCAGTGGTTTTTGGGCGGCGATGGCTGCCACAATGCGCTCCAGCAGAGCCAGGTCATCAGCACGCTTTGCCTGCTCTCCCCAGGCCTCCACATACACATCCATCACGCCGCCGCACACGGCTGTGGACTCCAGCGACACGGGCTCTGTGAGATCGACCCGCACGTGGCCGGGCCGACCCGACTGTAGAACATCCATACCCCGCCGAATCACATCGGCTTCCCCGCATCCGCCCCCCACAGTGCCCTGATGCTGGCCCAGGGGGTGAATGAGCATCTGGGCGCCGACCTCGCGCGGCACAGAACCTTTTACGGCAATGACCGTGGCCAGGGCCACGCTATTATTCTGGTTGAGTTGATGTTGAAGGGCGTGATAAAGCGTAGGCATATGGAATCAGATAAATGCGACATTCTCCAGAGCGGTAAGCTGGCGGCGCAGATAATGTTGCAGATCCATAGCCGGACGCATGCGTACGAAATCCGACCAGAAACGTCGCGGCAACAGCATCAGAGGTGGGCTGTCCGGCTCACGCACAGCATGGTAGAGATGTTCATCGCCCATGAAGGCCCGGCGTTTGACCAATGTATCCACATCCTCCCACGCCAGGTTGGTGTCGGCGCCCGAGCACACCAGCAAGGCCCGGCTCTTGGCCGAGACATGCGGCAGGGCGGCGCGAATCGACCAGGTGATATCGCCCATGTACCACATTCGATCGACCACAACCTGACAGGGCCGGGGAGCCAGTAGCTCACGCAGTTCCTGCTGTTTATAACCGGCCACCACAATCACCTCATCTACGGGGCTGCGCAACACCTCCCAAAGCACTCGCTCGATGCGGGCCATGTCCGATCCATCGTCCCGAACGAGTTCCGCACCCAGCTGGGCCGCGTCCGATGTGGTGATGAGCGCCGAAATCATAGCAAATCCTCGATGCAAAAGAGTGGGAATGAAAAAGGGGGAACCATTCTTGAGGTGCCTCCTATTATACCGCAAGCTCGCAATCTTGCCACGCGGCCGCGAA
>JAJRXO010000010.1 GCA_024276255.1 Chloroflexota bacterium
GGGATCGTTTTTCATCCACCACTGCCAGTCGACGTGGAACGGCGTTTGCAGAGTAGGGCGTTTCCAAACCATGAGTATTTCCTCTTAAAGGTTCCAGTAACCACTGCCAGTATCGGTGGCGGTGGGCAATTGCGTGAGAGCGGCGAAGATCGGGGCAGGTGGGGTGCGGCGCAACAGATTCACGGCGCTGTACAGCGTTTTCACATGAGCAGTGCCCTGCGGGCTCAGCTTCACCAGCTCCGGCATGATCTGCTCCACCAACTCGGGCACGGTCTTATCCTGCTCGCGCACACGCTCGCCCAGGGCCAGAACGCTGTCCACATCAGTGAGGCCAATGGCCAGATGATCATCATATTCACAACCCATTTGCTGACGACTCATGACGAATGTCAGACGTTCGTCCTCCACCCGCACCATGCGGATCCAGTCTCGCCGCGAACGCAACGGTTTGAAATCGATCACGATCTCGTTCTCATTACTACTCCGTTCCAGGATTACCCTGGCCCCTACCGGCAGCTTGTGTGATTTGTACCACTCGCTAAGACCAGCGATGTAGCGGCCCTCGTGCACGACCCAGACATCGAAACGCTTTCCCCAGCGCCCGTCCACCAGGGTAATCAGCGAGGCCTTGCCCGTGCTGTCGGGGATCAGCATGCGCACTGAGGGCGAAAGCGGCAGGGTGCCAGAAACCCAGTGCGGGAAGATCACATGCACCGACGCAGATTTGAGCGCCGAAGTCGCCCCCTCTGACAGGCCGCCCTCGGTCCATTCGTCGTTCAGCTCCCATTCCGCCTGCAGGAGCTCGACATCCAGCAGCGACCGATCATAGGACTCCGGTTCGCATCGCAGCAAGGGCGGGATTTCCATGGCGGCCGGCGGCATCAGGCGGGTGAGGAACCATGCTGTCTCGCCGCCCAGGCCTACCTCCACAAACCGGTCGTCCTGGCTCAGGGCCGTCTCCAGCGAAAAGGCCAGCACTTCCGGCGATGCCACATCATCCAGCTCCACCAATTCCAGCAATGCCGTGGTGGTCATGGGGCGTTCGTTGACGTCGATGGCCGCTTCAGCGATGTTGAGGTGTCCCACATTCACCGGCACCATCTGATCGGTGGTCAGCCAGCGTGTGCCGGCGTTGATGAAGTAGTCGGTCTGCTCCTGCAGATGTTGCTGAATGGTGGCAGCCACATCCGCGCCCACCTCTTCGAACAATTCGTCTACACTCAGCAGATCCGCAGTGGCGAACAGATCATCGTCGCCGCTGCGATTGAGCTTGTGCGGCGTTTGCAGGCGGGCGGCAAACTGGCGCTCCTTGCCATTATCGGCAAAACGCACACGCATGACATCGAATTCACCGTGCTCGGGATTTTCCCCCGGCCGCACGTCCACCACCTTGGCCAGGCGAAATCCATAGGCGGAAAAAACAAGCTCGTCGCCGACCTTGTAGCTTTCCTGGGGATCATAGATCAGGCCCCGGCTTAACTCCTTGCGGATGCGTGCGTCTTCTTGCGCACACCGGCGCTCGATGATCTGATAGGTCAGCGTCTCCAGGGTCTGAGGGGTCCCGGCATCGGCCAGAAACTCATATAGAAATTCATGATCAGCTTCATCGACGCGGTATTTCTCTCGCCAAAAGACGAAATCCTGGGTTTGTCGTTGAATCACTCAGATGTCCTCCGATTTATTCTGCATGAGCAGATTCATTACTTTAATGTTGCACAGGGATTGGCACCCGAAAGTGTCGTCTAACCCAGAATTATACTTGAAAACAGGCGTTTGCCCAAAACATCACGGGCATCATTCTTTGATCCCGGTGACGGTGACGCTGAGTATATGGAATTCACCTTCATCGATGGCGGCCTCGACATCCTCATGGCTGGATTCGGAAACCACGCTGACGTCGGTGAAGCCGGCGTCACGGATCAGTTGCAGGTAAACTTCACGTTCGAGGGCGCCGGCAATGCAGCACGTCCACAGCTCCGGGTCCTGGCGCACATCCTCCGGAATCTGGCCCAGAGTGACCATGTCGGAGATGGCAAAACGCCCGCCTGGCCGCAGCAAACGATGGATCTGCCGGTACACGCGCCCTTTTTCGGGCACGAGGTTGATCACACAATTGGAGAGCACCACATCGACCGTTGCTGTGCCCAGGGGGATGTTTTCCAGATCGCAACGGATCAGGCGCACATTGGTAAAGTTATTTCGTTCGGCATTGCGGCGGGCAAGGGCCAGCATCTCCGGGGTGAGATCGATGCCGATCACCAGGCCGTCAGGGCCGACGGAACGAGAGGCCAGGAACATATCGATGCCGGCGCCGCAGCCCAGGTCCAGCACGGTTTCTCCGGCCTGCAACCCCGCCCAGACGGTGGGCGTGCCACAGCCCAGGCCCAGATCGGCATCGGGCACGCTCTGCTGGCGCAGGTCAGCGTAATCGACAAATTGCACATTCGCCAGGCTCTCGCCCTCATCAGCAGGCGCACAGCAACCGCGCTCCCCGCGGGCAACATCGGCATAAGCGGCCTGAACTACTCGTTTTACATCTTTGGACTCTTTCATGCAGCACCTCCCTGGTTTTTGCGGCCGCTGCGCAGCCGTTCGATCTGTTCTCTGGGTGTGATGGAAGCCAGGCGCGCCTCGCGGGCGCGCTTCTGGCGTTGTTCAGATGGCGTCAGCCCGCCCAGCCCATCCAGCACCGCAACCTGAGACAGGATGCGCTGGCATTGAGGATGCTGGCAGGCAGGGCAGGGAGGCGGGTCATGGACCTCGGCAGCCCGGATGCTGCGCCAGAAATAGCTGAAGATTTCTCCGCAGGCGGGACAGTAATATTCGTAAATCGGCATGGTGTATTTCCGAGACTGTGGATGAGTGTCGCGGGGATATGCTTGGCAATGATCCAGTATGCCAGAAAGCCGGGCTGCGGGCAAACATCCCCACCCCTGAGAAAGCGTACCAGATACCCACCGATTGATGAACTTTTACAAATTAAAGCGGCAATAGGCTCGGCGACGCCCGCCCGGCGATGAACTCGCCGGGCTTTCAAACAGCGCCGGGTGAACCCGGCTTCATCGCGATCGAACGCCTTCAAGCCCCCTTCGAGGGGGCGCTGTTGTGTAGCCCGATGGCTTTAGCCTCGGGCGATGGATGTTTTGCCCATGAATCGACTTGCTCCACCGGCGAGCGCTCGGCGCTGATGAAAGTTCAGGAATTAAATCGGCAATGGGGTAGCCAATGAATGTTGCAGTTTGAAAAAACTGGAGCGGCCGAGCGACACAACTGGCTTCAACCGGGTTTCCTCTGGTAGACGCCGAATTCATTCGGTGGTTCTGCTTCCATAAGGTGGCGTTTTCGGGCGGAGTCGTAATCCGCCCTGGGAGCAGTTTGCTCTGAGCTGGATTCGCAATCCGGCGACCATCAGAAAGCGCCGACTAAATTGGTACAGTGTCCACCCCCGATGCGTTCGATTCACTTTTCTCACCTGACTTGCCGACGTTTACACACCTGTCCACGCTCCCGCATATAGCGCAACCGCGGCAGCTCAACACCAAAACTACTTTCGCATCGATCTCCTTATGTGCTATACTTTATTCATCAGCCTCTGAGGGTATCGAATTATGGCCATCCGTGATCTGGAGTCATCCTCCCAACCTAAAGTAGACACTGTCTCCCGGCCCCCTTTGTCCCCGGGCGACCAACTTACGCGCGCCGAGTTCGAGCGACGCTACCGCGCCCATCCCGAGATCAAAAAGGCAGAGCTCATCGAAGGAGTCGTGTACATGCCGTCACCCATTCATTTCTTCAGCCATAGCCAACCACACGGGTATATGATGGGTTGGCTCGCACTTTACTGTGCCCATACTCCTGGGGTCATGGTAGGCGACAATGCTTCCGTCCGCCTCGATTACGAGAACGAGGTCCAGCCGGACGCCTTACTGCGGCTGGACGAGGCCCTGGGCGGGAAGTCACGAGTGACAGAGGATGATTATCTCGCCGGGCCGCCGGAATTTGTGATGGAGATTGCCGCCAGCAGCGCTGCCTACGACATGCACGTCAAGCGTCGGGTCTATGCCCGCAGCGGCGTGCAGGAATATCTGGCTGTGCAAATGTACGAACGGCGCGTGGATTGGTTCGTGTGGCGGGAGGGAGTGTACGAAACATTGCCGGTGGACGAAGAGGGCGTTGTGCGCAGCGAGGTTTTCCCGGGGCTGTGGCTCAAACCCGAAGCCTTACTGGCCGGAGATTTGCCGGGGTTGTTGGCAGTGTTACAGGCCGGATTGGACTCGGAAGAGCACGCGGCCTTCGTGGTGAAGATGCAGGAGATGTTGGGAAAAACTGGCACTGAGTGAGCCAGAAAGGGAGCAGGGATTGGCAGATATCAGTTTGGTTTGAGGTAAACCAGGGCCAATTGGGGCAGCGCCATCACTTGTAGGCGATGGGTAAATAGATACGGTTCCCTCACAGCTGAATTGTGCACCTGTCCGCCCCCGACAGTCATAATCGGACCTACACCCCATCCATCCCAACTTACGGTAAGTCCGTTCACTTGCATCATGCCTGGAGGCGCAGTGGTTGACTCGAAGGTCCATGTGGCCAGGAACTCGCCCCGGTCTTCGGATCCCGCCAAGGCAGGAGCGGACTCATTCCAGGCTGAGTACGCAAGAGCAAGTGCGGGGCCAAATGTGCCATCGCCCTTCATGATCTGTCCCAGATTATCGACATCGCCCGCGGCGTTGTAATACTCCCAGGCGACCATGTAACGCCCTGCGCCGGCCGGTTGTGGGACGGCCGCGACCGCCGGATTTCTCTTGTCCGCGCCACTGGTGGCAATAGCGATGGGGGCGCCCAGGACGCCCGCTCCGCCGTTCATCTTCACCCGTGCTCCGTAGATGTCCATCGTGCCGGCTGTAAATTCCTCCCAAACGACCAGGAACTCATTACGGGCGCGGTTGTACGCCAGATCGGGCCTCTCGCGCAGGCTGCCCACCGTGTCCTTGAAAATGTAGAACATGGGGCCCAGGCTCCCGCCCGACGAGTATGCCTTGCCCACGATGTGCATCAGTCCCCCCGAATCCCAGGACCATACTATCAAATATTGATTGGCGGTGGAAGCGTAGGCGACGGCGGGAGCACGACTCGACACCCCCGAGTTGAAGATGTTGATCGTCCCGCCGAGCAAGGCGCCGGTACCCGAGACACGTTGTCCCTTAATCCAGTACGAATGACTGGCTTGATCATAATGCTCCCACACCACCAGATATTCATGGCTCTGGCTGTCGTAGGCCACATCAGGATGACGGCGATCGGCGCCAGCGCCGGCCGCAACGTAGAAGCGGCTGCCAAGGAGGCGGCCATCGCGAGCGATACGCTGCGCCCGAATATCGTCGTTGCCCGCCCGATCGTTATACCACACAGCCAGATATTCCTGGGCGTAACGCATCCAGGCCACGCCGTTGTTGGCGTGCATCATGTGGGTTTTGACGGTCAGGAACGTACTCTTGGGATAGTCGGGGCCCCAGGGTTCGGCCTCGCTCTTCTGCCAGGCGTCGGCGGCAACGGCCTGCCAACGGTCCCGGTCGGCCCGGCCATCATCGTAGATCAACGCCCAGGCCATGCCATCGGCCAGGAAATAGTTCTGCGCCTGCGGGATGCAGCCGCCATTTTCACCAAAAAAATAGCACGAGGGTTCAGTTTCGCCCAAACGCCACCAGGCGCTCAGCAACATTCCCTCCCCAAGAGCGAGTGCAACGAGCCTCTGGGGGAAGGGCTAAGAGGGAGGGCCCTCTTACCTGGTGTGGGCCGTCGGTGTTTTACGCGGGTTGTTGGTTATTGTTGGGGCAATTCATGAATTGCCCCAACCTAATGCCCGACGTGGGCTTTTGGTGATTTGGACGATGCTGTGGTGCCCGGCCCAGAAAGCGCAGTACGCCAAGGAGTCTTAATGCCCGAGGTGGGCTTTCGCAACTTCGTCCCTATCTCCGTCTTCTCCTACTCGAGAAGGCTCCCCCTCCCCTGGAAGCTAACGCAGTACGCGATGCGGGGGAGGGCCAACAAAAGGATCCTCTTACCTGGTGTGAGCCGTCGGTGTTTTGGACAGGCTGTTGGGGCAATTCATGAATTGCCCCAACCTAATGCCCGAGGTGGGCTTTTGGTGATTTGGACAATGCTGTGGTGCCCGGCCCAGAAAGCGCAGTACGCCAAGGAGTCTTAATGCCCGAGGTGGGCTTTCGGTGATTTGGACTTAACACCGTAGGTAACGCCCCGAACATGTCCGACGTAGTCGACGGTCTTAATGCCCGAGGTGGGCTTTCGGTGATTTGGACGCGGCCCTACGTTTCCACAGTCACATCGTTGCCAACCCGTTAGTCTTAATGCCCGAGGTGGGCTTTCGGTGATTTGGACCCTGCAAATTGCAGAATCAACCAAAACCCACAAACCCCTGCGTCTTAATGCCCGAGGTGGGCTTTCGGTGATTTGGACGATTCAGTTTACGGCTCCGCGTGATACGCAACCTATGTTTGCGTCTTAATGCCCGAGGTGGGCTTTCGGTGATTTGGACCTATTACGGTACAA
>JAJRXO010000141.1 GCA_024276255.1 Chloroflexota bacterium
CCTCCCACGGACACCCCCACGGTCACGCCAATACGCACGCCCACGCCGACCCCCAGCCCCACAGCGACTCCCACCCCTGATCCCCTGCAACTGATCCTGCAACCCGGACTCAATGGCTATAATGGCCTGCAAGACACCTACATCAACGCCTGGCAGCCCACCACCAACTATGGCCGCAGCCTGTTCATCAATGCCCGCTCTTCCGACGTTATGAGCTCGCTGCTGCGCTTTGACCTCCAGAACCGTATCCCCGCCGATCGGCATGTCGTGGCGGCGTATCTCGACGTCTATGTCGTCGACAAATCCAATGCCAACCCACTCACCCTCAATCTCTATCGTCTCAACCGCCCCTTCATCGATCTCGAAGCCAACTGGAAACAGGCGCGCTATGGCGCACCGTGGACCACCGCAGGCGCGCTGGCGGCCCCGGACGATCGAGATATTTACATCACAGACAGCGACGTGGCCGAGGTCGATGCCTGGACCAGCTTCGATGTCACCTCCCTGGTGAGCGACTGGCTGGGCAATCCCGCTGCCAACAACGGGGTACTCATCGGCGGCAGCTCACCCGGGGCTGTCGGCGCCTCCATGATCAGCGCCGAAGGTGAACCTGCCTATTTGCGGCCGCGACTGCGCCTGCAACTGGCCGCCGGGCCGCCGCCCACCCCCACACCCACGCCCACACCGCAAACCCTGGTGCTGTCCGCTGATGCCGACACCTATCTCAGCCAGTGGTTCCCTCTCGACTCCTTTGGCGCCAGTTCCACCCTGGGAGTGCGTTCGCAAAATATCGCCGTAGCCCTGCTGCACTTCCCGCTGGATGCCATTCCCAGCAACGCCCGCCTGCTGCACGCCGAATTGCGGCTTTTCAGCGAAAGCTCCTCCAATCCCCATCCCATACGCATTTATGTGCAACGGCTGAACCGCGGATGGGCCGAGAGTACAGCCAACTGGCTGCAGGCCACCGCCGGCAAATCCTGGGGACAATCAGGAGCCGCAGCCGTACCATCCGACCGCGAAAGCGCTATCGTGGCCAGTGTGGATGTCCAGGGCAGCGGCGCCTTTACCCTGCCCGTCACCTCCTTGCTCAATCAATGGTTGTATCAGGGCGTTGCCAACCACGGTCTGATACTCAGCGGCACAAGTGATGGCCGGGTGCAATACAACATCGCCAGCCGTGAAAATACCGAAACAGACACGCGGCCGCAGCTAATCATCACCTATCTGCCCGACAATCCCGTCACCCCGCCCCCCACATTCACCCCCACACCCACGGCCACCACTGCCCCCATCCTCACGTCCACCCCCACACCCACACCCACCTTCAGCCCCACGCCCACCCGTACCCCCACGGCCACGCCGGTGCCCACACCCACGCCCACCATCGCGCCCGGTGATGTGCGATACACGCGCGATCTGCAGGCCATTGCAGACACCTACCTCAGCGCCTGGCAGCCCGATACGGTCTTTGGCGGTTATGCCTATGCCCGTCTGCGCAACGGAGACATAATGCAGCCGCTGATCCAGTTTGATGTCAGCAGTCTGCCGTCGTCGATTATCATCGACAGAGCCGAACTGCGCATGTCGGTGACTGATCGCAGTAACGGCAATGCCATGACCGCCCGCGTGTATGAGCTGAAGCGGGCCTGGGATGAAAACGAAGCCACCTACTATCAGGCATTGGCCAGTGTGCCCTGGCAAAAACCCGGAGCCCTGGGCGCCAACGATCGGGGTAGCACTGCCCTCGACAGCCAGATCCTGCCCGAAAAAGGCACGGTGTCGTTTGATATCACGGCCGCGGTGCAACGATGGGTGCAGAATCCTGCCCGCAACTATGGCCTTGTCTTCAACGCCGAGGCCGATGGCTACGTGCAATATAACTTTGCCACCCGCGAGCATGGCAATCCCGATCTGCGCCCGGTCCTGCACATCGTCTATCGCCTGCTGCCCACGCCGACACCCACCCCCAGCCCCACACCCACGCCCACTCGCACCCCTGTCCCCACAGCCACGACGCCACCCTCCGACAGCCACAAGACGATCGATGCCCAGTGGGGCACAGCCACCATTGACGGCCGGCTCGATGAATGGACAGGCCCCGGCCTGCTGCTGTCCAGCAGCACCGCAGCCCGTGTTAAAAATCCCGGCGCCATCGCCGGTGAAGCCGACAGCTCCGCCCGCATCTGGGCCCGCTGGGACAACGATACCCTGTATTTTGCCTTTGCCGTGCGCGATGACAGCCTGAAAAACGATAGCGGCAACGATCTGTGGCGCGACGACAGCATTGAACTGGGCGTCGACGGCGAAAACGACGACAACGCCACCAGCAGCAGCGGCGGCGATCACCAATATCAGGTGCGTTTCGACGGCGCGGCCAGTGATCGCACATTGGCCGTGGCTGCAGATGTAGAATGGGCTGTGAAACAAACCGGCGATGGCTATCAGGTAGAACTGGCTATCCCGCGCAGCCAGCTGGGGCGAGCGTCGCTACAGGCCGGCGACATCATCGGCATCGATTTTGGCCTTAATGACGACGACAACGGCGGTGATCGCGACAGTTTGCTGGTGTGGGCCAGCTTCACCACCTACGACGACGCCCCTGATTTCGGTGATCTGCGTCTGCGGCCGCCAGCTGCCCTCACACCCACAGCCAGCCCCACGCCCACGACTACGCCCAGCCCCACTACGCGTCCCACATCTCCTCCTGAACCCTCCACCCTCGAACTCGATCTGGAAGCTGTGGCCGACACTTTTATCAGCGCCTGGTATCCCAACGATGTCTTTGGCCGCTACGGCAACATGCGCACCCGCAGCTTTGATGTCGAAGCCTCACTCCTGCGCTTTGATCTGTCGGAAATCCCGGTCGGATCGCTGATCGAAGAGGCCACATTGCAGCTGTATGTGCTGGGCCGCAGTAATGCCCATCCCATGCAGGCGCAGTTTTACGCCCTGCAACGCCCCTGGGCAGAGAACGAAGCCACCTACTATCAGGCAACGACCGGCGTAAACTGGGAAGCACCGCTGGCCAGTGGTGCTTCTGACCGCGCCGCAACGACCGCCGCAACCGTGGACCTACCTGAGTCAGGTTGGGTGAACGTGCCCCTCAGAGAGTTGGCTCAGGCCTGGGTACAGCAGCCCGCCAGCAACCAGGGTTTGATCATCACCGGCAGCAGCCCGGGCCCCGTACATTACAGCTTTGCCAGCCGCGAATGGTCCAATTCTCTATGGCACCCGCGGTTGCACATTCGCTACGCCCTGCCCACCCCCACGCCCACGCCGACACCCACGGCCACGCCCACAGCCACACCGACTGCCACACCGACACCCACAGCTACGCCCACGGCCACCCCCACGCCGACCGCCACACCGACGCCCACGGCTACCCCGACCCCTACTGCTACGCCAACGCCCACTAGCACACCCACGGCCACGCCGACGGCCACGTTTAGCCCCACTCCCACCTTTACCCCCACGGCCACCTTCAGCCCCACCCCCACGCCCACTGCCACGCGCACGGCCACACCCATACCCACGGCAACGCCCACTGCCACCCCCACCCGCACACCCACCCCCACGCCATCGCCTACCCCCACAGCCACGCCCACCCCCGAAAACTGGAGCGTAGTCAGTGGCGGGGTCGATACCTACATTTACGAGTGGTTCCCCTCCGTCAATTTCAGTAACGATCCCAAACTCCTGCTACGGGCGCCTGATATCTCCTACATTCTCATCGACTTTGATCTCTCGGCGCTGGCGCCAGATGCCACGGTCGTGAATGCGACACTACGCCTGCATGTACTCGATCAGATCCTCAGCGACCCCATCAAGATCGAGGCTTATCCGCTGCTGCGCACCTGGAACGTCGACGAAGCCACGTGGGAGCAGGCAACCGATACCGATCCCTGGTCCGCACCCGGCGCCAGCGGCAACCTTGATCGCACGCGCTTGCCCTCGGCTGTCAGTCTGGAAGTCGTTCCCGGCCAGGACGCGATCCTCGACCTCACCTCCATCGTGCAGGTCTGGCGTCAGCATCCCGACAGTGCCCATGGCCTGCTGCTGAGCGCCAGCACCAACAGCGACCAATCGTTGCGCATTGCCGGTTTTGAATACAGCCTGCCCCGCTGGCGCCCCCGACTGGAAATCAGCCTGTTGGGTCAGCGCCCGTAAGCGCCCGGGAGAACCGGGTCGAAGGCGAAAACAGTGGCAAGGTCGGAATCAGGACGGCCTCCAGGGCATGGCTCGCGCCAGAGCATAGAGACGATCGAGGGGGGCCGCATCGATGCCGGGATACAGTCCGCTGCTGGTGCCAAATATGGTCGGTGTGCCGCGCAGTGGATCCAGTATCTCGTGTAAATGCGCGACCATGGCTTCCTCATCGCGGGGCTGCGCCAGCCATCCCAGATCAAGATTTCCCCACAGACACAGGGTTTGCGGACTGCGCTCCCGGGCCAACGCCAGTGACATGGCCGAATAGGGATCGAGGCAATGAACCCCATCCGTCTCCGTGGCGATAATTTGATCCCACACCGGCCACAGATTCCCGTCCGAATGAAAAACCACACCCAGGCCCAGTTCATGAGCGTTCATTATCAGCAATGTGAGAAAGGGGAAGTAGATCTTTTGTAACACGCTGGGCCGCACCAACGGTCCCCGACGCACCGCGATGTCATCGCCCACAATCACGCCATCGGCGCCAGCATCAGCGATCTTCTGTAACAGCTGACTGATGTCCATCACCGTGTCAGCCATAAAAGCCTCGGTCTCGGCATCGCCTTTGCCAATGCGAATCAACGCCTCCCGCCAGGACCAGGCCTTAAGCGCCATACTGAAAGGCCCATCAATCAGGGCAAAGACATAAAGATCCGTATTTTGCTGCCAGTAGCTCAGGCGAAAGAGAGCATCATCCTCGTCGGGCTGTTCGGGGGCACCCCACCCGTGCGAAAAGGGCACGCTGACCAGATCATGCTGCCATCGCATGAGCAGGGCCTTATGTGCGGCCAGGGGTACGGCAGCGTCGGCATCCAGGCCAACGATCCCGCGCACCACATCGTCCGTGATCTCCAATTCGCCGATCAACAGGCGGGAGGGAGGATTGCCAAGCAGGGCAACCTGCACGGCCTGCCGAGGCGAGTATTTACTGTGCGTATTCATGCATATAAGCATAGGCTACAAAGAGCGCGGTTGCCAAATCCAGCCCCCCACGACCCCCTCTCGCCGTGCTCGATTCATATCTGCGCCTGTCGTTCTTCTACCCAACGCCAGAGCACCCACAGGGCCACGACCAGCGCCACAAAGGCGTAGAGCATGGCACTCAAAAACCCGCGTGTCTCAAACAACCAGGTGGACAGGGGATCGGTGGTCCCGCGCAGCAATGCCCCCATCATGGCGCCCAGGGCCATCATGGTGGAACGATTGCCGGGGCGCTGATCGGCCAGCAGGGGAATGGTGCTGACGATGGTAAATTCAATGAATAACGAAGCCAGGGCAATGCCAATGAGGATTTTGACCAAAGACTGGTTGAACCAGGGCATGAACAGAAGCAGCAGCAGGAACAACGACACCCCGCCCATGACCCCGCGCCGTTTGCCCACGCGGTCGATGATCTGGCTGGATGTGATCGAACCGATCAGCTCCATAATGCCCAGGACAGTGGCCACCATGCCCACCTGCACGGCGCTGAGATGAAAGTTGCGCGATAAGTGCACGCCCCACAGGACAAAAAAGGTTTCGGCGGCGATGAAAACCGTGCTGTTGGTGATCAGAGCGCCCACCGCACTCCTGTCGGCGAAGATGAGGCGCGTGGTGCCCCACAGCGACAACCGATCTACCCTTGCTTGCGGCGTGTCGATGGGGAGAATCCGCCACAACACCACAATGGCCAGCGCACTGCCGATGCTCAACAGCCGGAAGGGCACATACCAGCCGGCCTCGCTGACCAGCCAGCCCACAATGGGCAACAGGACGATGCCGGTCGTCGCCCAACTGTATTCCACCGTGGCCAATGCCCAGCCCCGGCGATCAGACGGGGCATGTTCGCTGACATAAGCCTGCATCAGAGGATAGGCGATGGCATCACTGAACCCCAGCAGAAGGATGGCCACGAGCGCCGACATGGCTCCCCTGGCCAGGCTGAACGAAATTAAGCCGATTCCGTGCAGGGCAAACCCAACCATTAACCAGCTTCGCGGTCCATGACGATCGGCCCAGTTACCAAAAAAGGGAGCAAAACCCACGGTGGCCGTACGCACCATGAGCAATGCCCCCATGGTCGTAAGTGAGACCCCCAATCCCGCTGCATATTGCGGCAGGAAGGGGTAGATCATGCGAATGCTGGTATCGCGTACCAGACGAATGAGGATGATAGTGGCGACAAAGCGCAGGAGCGCCCGTCCATGAAGCACGCCGGGGGGAAATGCACGCATTATGGGATTGCCGGAAAGGAGATCAGTCGCTGGGCAATTCTACCCGGCGTTCGATGGAGCGTACCAGTAACGAAAGGACCAGGGTCATGATCAGGTACAGCATCATCACGCTGTTGTACCCTTCGAAGGCGCGAAAGTTGCGGGAAATCCACAGACGACCTTGCTGCAGCACTTCGGGCAGGGCAATGACGGAGATCAACGATGAGTCCTTGAGCATGGCGATAAAATCATTGCCCAGGGGGGGCAAAATCATACGGATGGCCTGGGGCAGAATAACGAAACGCATGGCCTGAAAATAACTCATGCCAATGGATCGGGCCGCTTCCATCTGGCCGTGGGGGATGGCCTCGATACCGGCGCGAAACACCTCTGCCAGATAGGCGCCATATCCGAAGGCCAGGCCGATCACGGCGGCAGGCAGGCCGCGCAGATCGATGCTGTTGTTGGAAGCATTGCGCAAGGCCGGGGTCACGGCAAAACCCATATAGAGGATGATCACCAGCATGGGCACCCCGCGCACGATCTCCACATACAAAGTCGAGATCGTATACGGCATGGCCGGCAGTAAAAAGAAAAAGGCCTCGACGCCCAATAAGAACGAGAGGAAAGAAGTGGGGTTGCGCCACTGGCCGCGCAGCATCACAATGGCCACCGTGGCCAGCAGGCCGAATCCCAGCCGCCGCCACATGTTCACCCGCAAGTCAGGCGAGCCACTGGAGACACGCATGACGCCAAAAACCAATCCGATGACAACCGCTATCACAAAAGCGATCAGGGTAACCTTGATGGTCATGATCACGCCATTGGCATCCCAAATGCGTTTGGCAATACGAATGGGCTGATCACGGAAATCATCGACGATCACCACTTTGGCTGTGTCGGCCGGCGCCACCCCGCTGATGGTAGGCGTAGTTGACTGAATCGTTTGCACGATCGTCGGGGATGGCTGCAAGGCCACATTCTCCTGCGGCTCGGCTCCTTTCGCTATCTCGAACTTGTAAACCTCACCACGGCCATTGAAGGTGCCGTCCTCCTTGTAAAACTCGGCATACACTGTATAACGTGTGTTATCGGCGAGGGGAGGCTGCACAGTGAAGGTCCAGCTGCCATCATCGGCGATCTTTTTACCATCCAGCGATTTGAGCGCGGTTTTATGCCAGGGCAGATCAAAGATGAATGACAGGGCGTCCTGATAGCGCACGGACGTAAACACCGAGAAAGCCACGAATACGCCCATAATAAGAACGATAATGCCCCACCAGGGAATGTGTTCCCACGAAAGAGCGAGACCGGTGCGCCCCCGGTGTCGGGCCCTCTCATCGGGAATTAAGCTGGGAGGTTTGGGGATGGGCGGTTGTGGGGTGGGTATGTTGCTGGTCATGGGTCATCTCCTGTCTTGAGAATAGACAACGGGGAGGCGCAGAGAGGTGGTGAGCGATGATCCAGAAGCAAACGTCGACCATGCGGCCTGACGCCGCGCCCGTCAGAGCAATGCCTGCACCGCGGCGATGACAGCGTCGTAATCGGGATGTTCGGCGATTTCGCTGAGATATTGAGTGTATCGCACCGTATCATCTGCATCAACCACAATCACAGCACGCTGTTCCAGGCGCAGCTCCTTGATATAGGTGCCATAGGCCGTAGCGATGGCCATATCGAAATAGTCGGATACCATGATGGCATCATCGAAGCCGGAAGCCCCACACCAGTTTTCCTGCACAAAGGGCAGATCAACGCTGATGGTGACCACGGCCACCCGATCGTTATCGGCAAATGCCTCGTTGAACTTACGCGCCTGGGCTGAACAGATGCCGGTGTTGAGGCTGGGCACAAAGTTGAGAATACGGATTTTGCCGGCGGTATCAGCAATCACATCGAAGGTATCAGTACTGAATGCATTGACGCGACCGGCGGCCGCGGGAGCCTTCTGGCCCACCGCCACGGGATCGCCCACCAGCTCGGAGATGGGATTTGATTTCAGGGTAACAAGACGTTTTGACATAGATAGAACCTCAGACGGTTGCAGAGAGGTTGATGGCGGGGATAGACCTAAAAACGTAAACGCGGGTCGAGGGCATCGCGCAGGCCGTCGCCCAGCAGGTTGAAGCCGAGAACGGTAAACATGATGGCCAGGCCGGGGAAGAAGACAAGATGCGGAGCGCTGAACACCTGATTGCGCTCGCTCGCCAGCATGGCCCCCCATTCGGGATCGGGCGGCTGCGCACCCAGCCCCAGAAACGACAGACCGGCGGTTTCCAGAATGGCAGTACCAATGCCCAGTGTGGCCAGGACAATCAGAGGGGGAAAGGCGTTGGGCAAAACGTGCTGCATGAGAATACGACGATGGCCGGCGCCGATAGCCAGGGCCGCGGTGATATACTCTTCCTCACGCACCGAGAGCACACTGGATCGGATCACACGGGCATAGGTGGGGATGTTTACGATGGCAATGGCCATCATGGCATTCATCAACCCCGGCCCCAATATCGCGACAATGGCAATGGCCAGCAGCAGGAATGGAAAAGCCAGCACCACATCCAGCGTGCGCATGATCACGTTGGCTGTCAACCCTCCTACATATCCGGCGATGGTACCGAGGATGGTGCCGATCACGATCGCCAGGCCAATGGTAATAAAACCAATGAAGATCGAAATACGGGCACCGAAGACAATACGGCTGAATTCGTCACGCACATTGCCATCGATGCCCATGATATGCTGAGGCTGATCGGCCGGGCAGCCGAGGAGGTGGATGCACGGTTTAGCGCGTTTACGCACGTTTTCTTTGCCAATGAGTACATCATTGGGTCCGTAGGGCGCGATCACAGGGGCAAAGATGGCCGTGAGCACCAGCAGGCCCAGGATGATCATGCCGGCAATGCCGGAATGCTGGCGAAACAGCCGCTTGAGCGCGGTCATCCAGGGCCCCGATGTGGAACGGCCGGCAAAATCGATTTGTGGGACTTCGGGTAGTTCGTTTGTTTCTGTCATGGGAGCTTTTATTCAGACAGTGAAGAATTATTCGATGCGGATACGGGGATCGAGAAAACCGTATGAGAGATCGACCAGCAAGTTCAGGACAATATAGCCGATGGCAATGACCACCGTAAAGCCCTGGATGATGGGGTAATCGCGGGCGGTGATGGCCTCGTACAGACTGCGCCCCACTCCGGACAGGCTGAAGATGGTCTCGGTGAGAATGGCACCGCTGAAAATGACGCCCAGCTGCAAGCCGATGACGGTGACCAACGGCAGCAGGGCGTTGCGCAGGATATGGCGCACAACTACTGTGCGTTCGTGCAGGCCCTTGGCGCGGGCCGTGCGCACGTAGTCCATCTGAATGACCTGCAACATACTGGAACGCGTCATGCGGGCGATCACGGCCATGGGAATGGTAGAAAGCGCCACCGATGGCAGGATCAGATGTTTGATGGCATCACGGAATACTTCCCAGTTGCCCGTGATAAGGGCATTAAAAATATAGAGATTGGAAAGGAATTGCAAGAACTTGGGCACGGAATCACTCTTTTCGTACCACCCCCACACGGCATAGAAAGGCACGGAGGTGACGCCGGCGGAAAGGCGCCCCGACGGCGGTAGCCACAATGGTGTGTCTTTCAACAAAAGCGCAAATACATAGGCCAGCATCAAACCCAACCAGAATACAGGCATGGAAACCCCTATGTTGGCCCCCACCATGGTCATCATGTCCACCGTGGAATTATGGCGTAGAGACGAGATCATGCCCAGGGGAATGCCTATCAAACAGGCCAGGATCAGGGCGCTCATGCCCAGCTCTACGGTCATGGGCAGGCGTTCGGCCAGAATCTGGGTGATGGAGCGACGGAAGCGAATCGACACTCCCAGGTCCCCGTGAGCCAGATCATTGAGATAGATCACGAATTGTTCTGGGATCGAACGATCGAGCCCTTTATCACGCATAAAGCGTTCGCAGACCTCGGCAGTGGCTATTTCTCCCAAAATCGATTTACAGGGATCCCCTGGCACCGAGCGCGCCAATACAAACGTCACCAACAACACCCCGAACAGGACCGGCAGAGAATAGATAATGCGACGAACGATATATTTCAGCATAAGCAATCACACGCTACCTGCACATGGATGCCAATACGGTATTGGCTGAGCAAAAAGCATGCGAGATGCCTCTCGAACAGAGGCGGAGAAGCATCTCGCATGGGGATGAACCTTGGTTCAACCGATCATGATCCCGTTACTGGGCATTCATGAGCGAGTCGAAGAGGTAGGATGGGTATTCGAAGGCGCCGGTATTGCCCTGATGATATGGACTCATGGCATTCAGGCCGGCATCCCACGAACGCACCACGTCGTTGGCATCAAGCGTGGAGCCGTCATGGAACTTGACACCTTCGCGCAGATAGCAGGTCCACACGGTGGCGTCCTCGTTGGCTTCACACTTGGTAGCCAGTGTGGGCACGGCGTCGCCATCGGCGTTGTACTTGTACAGGCCCTCGGTCACCATCTTACAGGCGTCGAGCGACTCGCCGTCGGTCTCGTCCATGCAGTACAGGCTGATGGGTTCAGCAGCCTTCAGGTACACGAGGGTGTCCCGATCACCGGGGATGAATGTCCACAGGTCGGGCGGCCCCAGTACGGCAGCCTTGGCGTTCTGTACGTCGGCGCGAGCGGCATCGGCGGGAGCACCGTGAGCGATGGGCACCATGGGCACCAGATCGCGAATGGCGTTGTTGGCCTGCTCGTACAGCGGTTCCGCGACAGCCGGATCAGCAATGCGGGAGGCCTTCTCCAGCAGTTCGTAGATCTCCGGATAGGGTTCGCCGAACTGCGGGTTGGAACGGCTGAAGTGGAAGTCGAGGAAGTTGGTGACGTGCAGATAGTCGGCGCCCCAGCCCAACATGTACAGGCCGTCCAGCTCACCGGCAGTGGACTTGGCAATGAAGTCACCCGACTCCATGACCACCACATCGGCGTCGATGCCCAGGTTTTCCTTCAACTGATTCTGAATCTCCACCGCCACCAGACCCGGTTCGGGCAGATAGACACGGAATACGTCGCGGTAGTAAATGGCGGTTTTGAATCGGATGCCGTTGGCGTCTTTGGTGAGACCGGCCTCATCGAGCAGTTTGTTGGCCTCATCCAGATTGAAGTCGTACCAGGAATCGCCAACACAGGCATTGGGAATGGAGCAAGGCGTGAAGTGTGAGGCCACTTCGGAACCGGCGGGATAGAAGTTGTCGATGATCCGCTGGCGATCGAGACCCATAGCAATGGCCTTGCGCACGCGCACATCACCCCACGGCTCGAAGGTGTTGGTCATGGCCAGGTACATGATGTTGGGGTTGGGAACCGGCAGGAATTGCAGGTTGGGATCAGCCTGCACAGATTCGTAGTCATCCGGGCTCAGTTTGGTGATGTAGTCGGCAGTGCCAGCCTGCAACTCAAGCAAACGGGCAGCGCCCTCAGTGGCCCAGCGGAAGACCAATGTCTCGGTCTTGGCCGGATCGCTCCAATAGTCATCGAAGCGCTTGAAGATGATGCTATCGCCGCGGTTCCAGCTGTCGATCATGTAGGGACCGGTGCCCACGGGATGCTCGAGCAGGTCGCCCGTACCGCCAGTCTGTTCAATCCATTCTCGGGGCTGGATGTAGAAGGGAGTGAATGCGATCTTGGCCAGGAAGGCTGGATCAGGCTTGCACATGGTGACCTGGACGGTCATGGAATCCACAGCCTTGATCTGCTTGATCTTGTTGTTCTCGCAGGGGGCGTTGATGGTGAGCAAGCCATTCTCTTCTACTTCACCGGCCGGGACAACGGCCTCGGCCTCCTGGGGCAGACCGAACCATTTGTTGTAGATCTCATCATATTCGCCGGTGGCCCGAACGGTGGCCAGGCCTTGGTTGATGGCAGCCAACACTTCAGGGCGATTCTTACTGACGGCAATGCCGTAGAACTCCTGGGTGAAGGGATCTCCAACCAGGGTAACGCCCATTTCGGGATTGGCCTTGATGATATCAGCCGAAGTGGGGGCGTCATTGATGATGGCGTCGATGTCACCTTGCGCCAGGGCCTGGAACGCCAGGGTGATCTCATCGTAGCGCACGACCTCGGCATCCGTATTTTCGGAGGCCCAGATATCACCGGTGGTGCCTAATTGCACACCCACGCGCTTACCAGAAAGATCATCCACGCTCTTGATATCGCTGCCGACTTTCACAGCCAGAATCTGACCGGCGTTAAAGTACGGGGCGCTGAAATCAACGGTCTTCTTGCGTTCATCAGTAATGGTGGCAGCCGAGATCACGGCGTCGAATTCACCGCTGGCCAGGGCAACAAAGATACCGTCCCAACGCGTATTTACAAATTCCACCTTAAAACCGGCGTTCTTGGCGATGGCGTTCATCAGATCGATATCAAAGCCAACGATGTTGCCGCTATCATCCACCGATTCAAAAGGCGGATATTCGGCATTCGTTCCCACCACGATCTTCTCGACCTTTGGCAATGCTTTGGTGACTTCGACCACAACAGTTTTCTCCACCTCAACTGTCTCTTTCACCACCACTGTCTTTTCGACGACCTTTTCGATCACTTCCGGTGTGGGGGTGTAACAGGCTGCGATGACAGCTACTGTGAGGGCCAAAACCACAAGTAAAATCCAAAATCGATGCTTTTGCATCATGTCTCCTCCTTATAGTTTAAGGAAAGCGAAGAGCGGACATGGCCATAGCCGGTGTTAGCTGCTATAACCAGGACATTAGTTGAATTGTGGCAGCATAAGACGCACAATCCAGGAAGCGAACTTCCAGCTTATTCCTGCAATAGGCGACCTCCTTCTGAACGAATGCGGTGTATAGGTTCTGCGAACGTCGGTTGATGCGACATCGTTGTCGCCGATCACGTGTACCACAAACTGACACGTGTGGCATATTACAGAATGTAACAACCAACAAAACAGCCTGATTATAGAGAGTTGTGAAAGATTTTGTCAAACTCCCTCTCCGGTGCTGACTTTTACCTGCACTTTACATCACCCGTCCACCCGACTTGCCCGCCCGCTGTGCATGATTCGGGCGTGACCTTACGCGGGCGTATGGCGCATGTTTCGATAAAAGCATCGGCGCCATCTGCCAGGAGGCTGACGAGAGATAATCCGTATTGCGTATTGAGTATTGCGTATTCCGTGTA
This sequence comes from Chloroflexota bacterium, assembly GCA_024276255.1. Classification (GTDB taxonomy): domain Bacteria; phylum Chloroflexota; class Anaerolineae; order J102; family J102; genus JAADGC01. Next base: position 13,608 of record JAJRXO010000141.1, read on the forward strand.
TGAGAGGCAAGCCGCTTGAGACCCAATACGCAATACGCAATACGTGACACGTAAAGACCTGGTTGACCACATTTGGGAAATCACCTTGGTTTTTTGGGAAAATGGCTTGACAACGAACATGTGTTCGTTTATAATAAAACCGAACATTTTTTCGGCTCACTTTTTCCCAGGAAGAAATCATGAAACTGAGACCACGTCAAGAGCGCATCCTTGAGTTTATCGAGGAGTATTTGGACGAATATCATTACCCTCCCACTATACGCGAAATCGGAGCGGCAGCGGGCATTTCTTCCACGTCGGTGGTAAACTATAACCTGGAGCGACTGGAAGAGATGGGCTATATTCAGCGTAACCGGGAAGTCTCACGAGGGATCCGTCTGATGGGCTACCGCAGCAGGCGCAGCATAGCACAGCATGAAGCCGCCCAGGTGCCCCTTTATGGCGAAATCGCCGCTGGTGAACCCATACCCATGCCTGCCAATCCCAGCGAGGTGCTCGACCATGTGACAGTGCCCAGTGAATTGCTTCCCAGTAGCGGGCAGGTTTTTGCCCTGCGTGTCAAGGGCCATTCCATGATTGACGCCCTGGTAGATACCGGAGACATCATCATTGTGCGCAGTCAGCCCGCGGTGGAAAACAGCGAGATGGCGGCGGTCGAGATCCTGGAGCCACACGAACGGGCCGGGGCTACGCTGAAATTCTTCCATCAAACAGGTGACAAGGTGGAACTGCGCCCGGCCAATCCCGATCCGGCCTATCAATCTTTCTGGCTGGACGCTGATCAGGTCAAGGTGTACGGCAAGGTCGTTTCTGTCCTGCGTCGTTATCAATAGGTCGGTGCCGCGGGCGTCAACTTCGGCAAAGCCCAGCTGATGGTGAGGGCGATCACTTGCCCAAATGGGTGCGGCCACAGCGCAAGAAGGGGGCTGGAGCGGGGGGCTAGCTCGCAGCTGCTTGCTTTCGGGCAGCAAACAGTGTATCTTTTATTTGTATTTCATTTGTTTCGGTCATTGTCTGCTGCCCTGTCTGTTGCTCTGGCCAGGATGGAACGTGGACAAACAGGGTGGGTAAGCGGTTATCGTGAGCGCAGGCGCACCGCAGATCGATGACAAATGCCAGTTACCGGCGTACAAAGCGTTGCAGCGCCTTCATCTGCCTGGCACCAACCGGCCGTTCTCTGCTGTCTTATGTCCGATCTTGTCAACCTTCTCGCCAGCCTTATCATCCAGGATAATGCTGTGTTGTTTGTGGGCGCGGCGTTA
>JAJRXO010000142.1 GCA_024276255.1 Chloroflexota bacterium
GGAACAGCGACAGCACTACCCCAGCCTGCGCACGCAATCCCTGGCGAATGAACTCCCCCCGGCCCTGCTGTTTCGGCCCGACCTGTTGACGGCGTCAGTGGCAAATGCACCCGAAGTTGGCCCCTGGCAGCCTCCCCAGGCTCCCCCCCGACCCGCCGACCTGCAGGCGCTGGCCTTCTGGCCGTTGAGCAAGCTGGCAGCCCTGCTGCACGCGGGCGAAATCAGCTCGCTGGAACTTACCGAGATGTATCTGCAGCGCCTGCAGCGCTTCGATCCGTTGCTGCACTGCGTGATCACCCTTACACCCGAGCTGGCGCGCGAGCAGGCCCGGCAGGCTGATGCCGAACTGGCGGCGGGGCACAGCCGGGGACCATTACACGGTATACCCTACGGCGTCAAAGACCTGCTGGCCGTCCGCGGCTATCCCACCACATGGGGCGCCCGGCCCTACCGCCAACAGGTTCTTGATTACGACGCTACCGTAGTGCAACGCCTGCGGGCAGCAGGAGCCGTCTTGCTGGGCAAGCTGAGCACCGGCGCCCTGGCCTGGGGCGATGTGTGGTTCGGCGGCACCACCCGCACGCCCTGGGATCCCGAAAAAGGCGCCAGCGGCTCCTCCGCGGGGCCAGCCGCGGCCACGGCCGCCGGCCTGGTGGGCTTCGCCATCGGCACCGAAACCTGGGGCTCCATCGTCTCACCGGCCACACGCAACGGCGTCAGCGGCCTGCGCCCCAGCTTCGGTCGGATCAGCCGCCACGGCGCCATGGCCCTGAGCTGGAGCATGGACAAGATCGGCCCCCTGTGCCGCAGCGTGGATGACTGCGCCTGGGTGTTTGCCGCCATCCACGGACCCGACGGCCACGATGTCACGGTGGTCGATCGCCCATTTGCCTGGCCTCGTGAAATTGATTTACAATCCCTGCGCATCGGCTACCTGGCAGACGATTTTCAGCGTGAATATCAGGGCCAGGAAAACGATGCCCGGACGTTACAAACCCTGCAGGATCTCGGTTGCCAACTCATCCCCCTCCAGCTGCCCCGGCTGCCAATCGAGGCGCTGCAGATCATCCTCATGGCAGAAGCGGCCGCTGCATTCGATGAACTCACCCGCAGCGATCGGGATGATGAGCTGGTGCGCCAGAGTAAGGATGCCTGGCCCAATGTCTTCCGACAGGCGCGCTTTATCCCTGCGGTCGAATACATTCAGGCCAATCGCATCCGCCTGCAACTGATCCAGGCCATGTGCGAGCTGCTCGCAGACATCGACGTCTATTTGGCTCCCTCGCTACAGGGTGACAACCTGCTGCTCAGCAATCTCACGGGCCACCCAGCGGTAGTCGTGCCCAATGGCCTGGATGCTGACGGCATGCCCACCACCATTACCTTTGGTGGCCACCTCTACGACGAATCGACCCTACTGGCTGTGGCCGCAGCGTACCAGGCGCACAGCCAGTTTCATCCACTCCATCCGCCACTGGCAGGACCCCATCCATGAGCACCCCAACTGTATCACTCCAGCAAGTCAGTAAAACCTTTGGCGACGTCAAAGCCGTGTCGGAAGTCAGTTTCGACGTGTATCCCGGCGAGATATTTGGCCTGCTGGGGCCGAACGGGGCCGGTAAAACCACGACCATCCGCATGATGCTCGATATCTTCCGTCCCGACAGCGGACAGATAACGATCTTCGGCGGCCCCCTCGACGAGGCAGCCAAGAATCGCATTGGCTACATGCCCGAGGAACGCGGGCTATACCGGGACCTCAAACTTGAGCCCACCCTGATCTTCCTGGCCATGCTCAAGGGTCTGAGTGAGAGCGAAGCGCGGGAGAAACTGGCCGTCTGGCTGCAACGCCTGGATCTGTGGGAGCATCGGCAAAAGAAAATCCAGGATCTGAGCCGTGGCATGCAGCAAAAAGCCCAGATCATCGCCACGCTGGCCCACGAACCGGACCTGATCGTGGTCGATGAACCGTTTTCCGGCCTGGACCCCGTCAACACCCGCCTGATCAAGGACATCATTCAGGAGCAGAGTGACGCTGGCAAGACTGTCATCATGTCTACCCATCAGATGTACCAGGTAGAAGCGCTGTGTAACCGCATTGTGCTCATCGACGAGGGCAGCTCTGTACTGTACGGCGAGGTCGAGCAGATCAAGCGGGATTTCACCGCCCATGCCGTGCTCGTGGAAGGCGAAGGCGATTTCAGCAACCTGCCCGGTGTTCTGGAAATGCGGCGGGAAAACGGCACCTGGCACATGAGCCTGGCTCCCGGCGTGGACACCCAATCGGTGCTGCGGTCCCTGTTGCAGCGGCCAGACGTGCAGATTCATCGCTTCGAACTGGCCCAACCATCACTGGAAGATATCTTTGTGGCCACAGTGCAAGGAGAGCGCTCCCATGCCTAAATGGCTCATCATCGCCCGCATGGAATACCGCAAACTGGTGCGCCGGCGCTCCTTTCTCTTTGCCACCATCGGCATGCCCCTGATGCTGGCGGCCGTGATCGGTTTTTCCATCTTCACGGTGAGCGGTGGCCGGGGCAGCGAGCTGCCGCTGGGTTATGTGGATGAATCGGGGCTCCTGCCTGCCACTGCCGCTCGCCCCGTGCCCGTCGATTCAGACCATGTGGCTATCCTGCGCTTCGAAGATCAGGAGAACGCCACCCAGGCCCTGAAAACAGGCGCTATCCAGGGCTATTATCTTTTTCCCCCCGACTACACACTCAGTCGCCAGGTGCAGCTCGTCTACTGGCAGGACAAGCCCAGCGATCGCATTCAGGATCAATTCCGAAACTTTGTACGCCAGACACTTTCCCAACGTTTCAATGGCCATGTCGGACAGCGCCTGAGTGAGGGCATCGAGCTCAGCCTGCAGTCACCACGCAACGAATTGCTTAGCAGCACTGATGCCATCATTGCCTTTTTACTGCCCTTTATCTTCGGCATGTTTTTCGTGTTCATCGTCATGGGATCTGCAGGCTATCTCCTGCAAGCCGTGTCAGCGGAGAAAGAAAACCGCATGGTGGAGATCATGTTCACATCCACA
>JAJRXO010000143.1 GCA_024276255.1 Chloroflexota bacterium
CCACAGCAACCCCTAGCCGTGGGCCTTTTCATACCTGAAAATAAGACGCCCTGACTACCAATTTTTACACTTTCGCATATACCACACGAACCACTATATCTAGTATGTCGTTAACCCGCTAACCACAACATATGCCCACGTAGCTCAGGGGATAGAGCACCTGCCTCCGGAGCAGGGTGTCGCAGGTTCGAATCCTGCCGTGGGTACCTAAACGATCATATTGTGGCTCCGACCCTTAACGGTTCGGAGCCATGTTGTGTAAAAAACCCGAGTATCTCACATAAATTATAGCGCCGGAACTCCCCCCGCTCATTGCGCCGGCAGAATGCCCTTCAGCCTTGCCTGCAATGCCTCTTCATCGGGCACGCGGCCGATCACCATATCTCGGATCACCCCGTTTTTATCAAGAAAGAAGCTGGTGGGGATGCCATAGACACGGTAGGTCTGGGTCACAGCCTGATCCTGATCCAGGAGGATGGGGAAGGTGATGCCCAGTTCGTCGATAAACGCCTGCACGGTGGCCCGATCTTCCCCCACATCGACCCCCAGGATCGTCAGCTCGTCCTGTTGCCGGTTGTAAACCTGCTCGAACAGGGGCATTTCCTCGCGGCAGGGCAGACACCAACTGGCCCAGAAATTGAGGATCACGGCCTTTCCCCGATACTCGCTCAGGCGGTGCTGTTCGCCATCTAGGCCGGTAAGCGTAAAATCGGGCGCCAGGGAGCCAGGTCGTAGGCCTTCCCGCAAGACACCAGTTTCCACCGTTTTTATGGGATAACGATCGCGCAGCGCAGCCAGCCACTCTGAACGTTTTTGTTCCTTTTCCCGCGGAGGCGTATCAGCGAGGATGACATCTTCGAGGTACACGGTAGCCAGGACACTGCGACGCAACTCCTCTTTCCAGGCCTGATCATTGAGACCAACCGCAGCCAAAATGGCTTGCAAGTCTTCGGGAGTGCGACCGGCCACCGAAAGTATACGCCTCTCTTCCGCCAGCACGGTCTTTTCCTCCAGCACAAAACCCGCCCGCGTTGCTTCCTCGGCAATGAGCCGGTCTTCAAGATAACCATCCAGAGCCACGTTTTCATCCAGTGTGCTGTCGGGGGGCGCGAGCAGCCGCATCATGACCTCGGCTGCTGCGCGCCCCTGTTTCCACTCACCCGCCGTGACCGGCGTTTCTCCGATGTAAGCGATGGCAACATCTTCGTTTTCAGGCTCGGAAGCCTGAGAAAAAGTGGCGGGGGCGCCGGTCGCCCGTGCAGGCGCCGCCCGCCGAATGCTGGGGGGTGGGAAAGTGTAGGCGATCGCGGCTGCAATCAACAGCGTGATCAGCACAAAAACAGTCTGTTTGCCGAGCCACGCTCGCTTAGGCGGGCGCATCTGCGATCGTTTCTCCTTCGGCCTCTGCCTGCGCCAGCAGCTGGCGAATCTGACTGATCAGAGCCGCGCGACGGGCGCTGTAGTCGTCCTCATCGTACTCGCCCCGTTCATGTGCTTCATCGAGCAGGGCGATCTCCTGGATGAGATCATCAATGTCGCCGGGCAGATCGTCTGGGATATCGGGCTCCCGGGCCAGGCGCCGGCGCCACCACAGGCCCGAAAAGATGAGTGCGAAGGCGAATACAAAGAGTCCGATCAGTGTCGCCCGATTCACTTCCGTCGGCGAATAGGGTTCCGACATGACCGCGGTCGTAGTCTGTTGCGGAGGTGCCTGCAGCTGGCCCGTGATCTGAAACGACAGGGTTTCGCCGGCTGTCACACCACTCGCTTCGTAGAGATGCAATTGTTCGCCGGTGGGCATCGTACGCACGCCAAGATCGCCGATCCCCTCGCCCTCAATGTCAATGCCGGCCTCTTCCGGGATCACGAGAATGAGCCCGAGCAGGGGATAGTTTGGTGTGTAGGTAAAAGCCAGGCCATCCTCATAAGGAAGCTCATACGAGACGACGATCTGGGAGGTGTTTGCGCCGGGCGTCAGGGGCGCCAGATCGGCAAAACCACTGTCTGTCAGCACATAACGCTCGGGATCGTCACGAAAGATCGGGTTGATGGCCTCCGGTGGAATGGGAAAGACCAGGGTCGCCTTGCCGCCGGAAGGTAAATCAATAGCATCCTTCACTGTACGGTCGCCGAGATTGGACATTCCGAGCACCTCGGTGACAGACAGGCCCTGGGGCGTGGCGGCGAAGAGCAGATGCGCCCGCGATATCTCGACCAGTGAGGCGTCTGTGGTGAGTTCGGCAATGGGCACTTCGACGGTCAGCGAGCTTTGCCCTTCCTCAACAGCTTTCGACTGGGCAAAATACAGCACATCCTTGTAGGTGGTCATGACGCCGTAGATGAGGCCCGCTTCAAAAGGTATGTCGCTGAAAACGAAGCTGCCGTCGGGCTGCATCTCCGTATCACGCATGAGCTTTTCCTGGAAGTTCTCATCCCAGACGTGGAGCATGAGCGTGAGTTCGGCCGGTAATTCGCCACCTTCTGTCTGGTTGACGACCCGGCCCGTGATCTCCCCAGTCCAGGAGGTGGGCGTGGGAGGCGGCGGTTCAGGCGTCTGAGCCTGGGCAGGCGTAATGAATATGAGAAGCCAGAGCAACGTCAAGACAGAAAGGAGAAGGGGTATTCGTCTGGATTTCATATCGCCTCCAGCACAGCCCCGCGGGGTAAGCCGCAGAAGGTACAGAATTTATCGTCCGGTTGATAAGGATGGCCGCACTCGTTGCATACATTTTGGGCGGCGATGGGCGCGCCGCAGCTTGGGCAGAAGCGATCATGGGCGTGCACGGTCGAACCGCATGCCTCGCAGGTGACGCCATGGGGTTTTTGATTGCGCGCGGCCAGGATGGCCGACTCGATCTGGGCGTCGAAATCCTCTTCTGCCTCGCTTTCGGCTGCCTGTTTCATTAGTTCCAGGCGCAAAGCCTGATAATCTTCATCCGCGAGTTTTCCCGTCATCTGGTCGAATTCCAGATCACG
>JAJRXO010000144.1 GCA_024276255.1 Chloroflexota bacterium
CCGGGAGTGGGCTCGTCCGAGGCCGGGATATAGCGGGTGAGGCGTTGCAAGAAGAACAGGGCCAGTGTCGTACCCACAACCTGCGCCACCACAAAGCCCAGTACCGGTGCCATGGCCTGTCGGCCCACCACCAGCATCAGCAGTAGCGAGACCACCAGCTTGATGGCGGGTTGTACGACATTGACCACAAAAGCCCGGTAACGGATGGTGCGGAATGCCTGCGTACCGGCAATCGCAATGCCAGTGAGGGTCATTGCCGGCACAGCAATGGCAAGCACTGGCAGCAATTGCAGCAGCTGTGACTTATCACTCCAGTGCAGGGTATCGAGGATGAGATGCGGAAAACGCCACATCAGCACCGCGCCCAAGCCACCGCTGATCGCTCCCACCCACAGCGCCATACCGGCCAGATGTCGCAGCAGCGCTCCCCGGCCCTGCCCGCGACTGATACTGGCATAGCGCATCAATCCCCGATCCATACCCACAATGGCAAAGCGACTGATCAACGTCACCGCGGCCACGCCCAGCGTGTAAAGACCATACTGTTCGGCGCCCACCTGGCGAGCCACCAGGATACCAAACAGATAGCTGAGCGCATAGTAGATCACATTCCCCCCCAGACCGACACCCGCGCCGCGGGCAATCTGTCCGATCTCGATTGCTATGTCGCTGGTTGAATTCGTACTGGCCGGCTGCGCAGATGTCATGCGTAGACCTGTCCCTCAGGATCGATGCATGGCTGCCTGAAACCACGTGTACAGCAGGCGCCAGATTATCAGAAACAGAGAGAGGAAAAGTAATGTGACGAGATAAAAAGTCCAGGCGCTGAAGTACCCCTCGAGCAAAGCTCGCACCAGAGCTCCTGCGACCAACGCCGGGACGATGCTGATGAGCACGGCACGGACCGCGGCCCGGCTATTGGCCACGGCCTGGGGACGAAACGCACCCATCCACGGTGCGACCAACAGCCAGCCGATGATAAAGGGAGCTGCCGTATTGAATGTATCCAGAAAGGCCGCGGGCCCCGCGGCCAATGAGTGCGAATTGCGACCCACTGCTGCAAAGATCAAGATTGCGAGCACGTCCCCCAGATACAACAACCAGCCCGAGTTTCTCATGACGCTTCTCCCAGATAAGGACCCACGCGGTTCTGCAGGCGACCAATCCTCTCAATCTCTATCATGATCTCATCGCCCGGTTGCAGGAAAACCGGCGGCTGTCGAAATACCCCCACGCCGCCCGGCGTACCGGTGGTGATCACGTCACCGGGTTCCAATGTGAAGGCGGCTGAACAAATGGCAATCAGGCGGGGAACAGTGTAAATCAGATGACGGGTGTTGCTTTCCTGGCGCAGCGATCCGTTCACCCAGCAACGAATATCCAGCTTTTGAGGATCGGGGATCTCATCGGGCGTGACGACCACCGGCCCCATGGGGCAGAACGTGTCGAGGCTTTTGCCGCGTACCCATTGTTTGTCGGCCCGTTGCAGGTCACGGGCTGTGACATCGTTCAGGCAGGTGTAGCCCAACACATAATCATAGGCATCTGCCTCAGACACACGATAGGCCTTTTTGCGGATGATCACGGCCAGCTCTGCCTCGTAATCCACGGCCTGGGTCACCGCCGGGTCCCAGCGGATTTCGCCGCCCGGATCATTGATTGCTGTGGGGAATTTGGCAAAGATGGTGGGGCGATCCGGCGGGGTGAGGTTTTGCTCCAGGCAATGATCCATATAATTTAATCCGATGGCGATGATCTTGCCCGGTCTTTGCACCGGCGCCAGCAAACGCACATTGGCCAGGGGCAGTGGCTGGGCAGCCGCGGCTGCCTGCAGAATGGCTTGCATCCCGGCAGCGGCTGTCTGCTTGAGATCGGGCCACGGCAGGGGGTAGACAACCTCATCCCGAAGAACGCCGGTAAATCGTTCGTTTTGATGAGCAAAAGTAACAAGGCGCATGTACACTCTCCTGAAAACGCAGCTTAAGGGGCGAACTGCCACTGACTGGCAGACGCCAACTCGGATGATACCATAATGGCAGTATAATGTTCGACTCTGTAGCTGCCGCCCGCCTGCAGGGGGCCAAAGACCTGCATCGCGGGATCAATTTCGATATCTGAACCTAACACCACGCCACTCACCCCGGCCAAAACCAGGCTCAGCCATACGCCCGGCCCCAGACGTTGGCAGGGCAAGGGCAGCATGAGGGGGTGCATATCCGGAGAGAGATGGGCGGATAATTCGGCTTCGTATGCTGTTGGCCAGGCCAGGGAATGCGCGTTGGGATCCAGCACCACGACCAGGGGGCGAGCCGTGGCCAATTCATGAAAACGATAGCGCTGCACCATATCGACTACGGATATTTGACCAGCGGCAGTGCCCTGTCGCACCGCGCCGAAGCTGAGAAATGCCTTTGCAAAGCGCGGGGCCAGCAGCCGCGTTATAAC
>JAJRXO010000145.1 GCA_024276255.1 Chloroflexota bacterium
CACGGCCGCACCGTGTCCGGCATCAGGCCGTACTGCCACCAGAAGAACAGCACCCATATCAGGGTGAGCATCATAGCCACCAGAATGATGATGGCCAGCGCACTTCCCACCACATCCTGCTGAGCACGTTCCCAGGGACTGATTGGCGCCTCGGAGATCAGCGGCGGCTGAGCGAGCGGATCGACTGGCGATTGCATGGGGGCGACTTCCTCTGCATTCTGCGATGGCGTTTCCGGTTGAGGCGTCTCGACTTCCAGGGTCTTCATCACCTCCTCAAAGCCGGGAATAGCGGGCCAATCGATGCCCCCGCGTTCCAGGCCGGCGTCCACAATCGCCGGCAGGCGGTCCGGGATATCCACCTCGCCCACAAGGATTTGATCATCCACCACCAGGGTGGGCACCCCCTGCATGTCCGGCTGAATCTGCTGCCATTCCACCGTGGCCTGATACAGAGCACTGCCTGCTGGCACCGATACATTGATCAACAGTATCTGCAATTGATCGCCATATTGATCTATCAATGGCGGCAGGCCTTCAGCGAGGAGGCGCTGACAATGAGGGCAGGAAGGAGAATAAAACAGAACACCATGCACCACAGGCGTCTCCTGGGCCGATACTGTTTGCGTGTACACCATGTAAGATAGCAGCAGGGCAACCACCAATAACCAAAACACTTTTTTCATCGTTTCATCCTTTGGGAAGGCGGAAGTATTCACCGCCTGGTTGTCCGGCTTCCAGACATGCCGGATGATAATAAGATCGGGAGCTTGCCGTTTATGCACGCCGGGATCGCACCGGTACATCAGAGACTCGATGCCGTTCGTAACTGCTCTGATCATGGTCTCTGGCGGCAGGTGCAGCAGGCAGTAGCGCGCCAAACCCGTCGATCTATGCAGTCACTGCTATTCTACGGCCTTGGCAGCAACCGTGCCATGACCTGGATCAGATAGACGACAGTTATACATTCCCCGCCTGCCGCGGGTATAATAGGGCGCGTTAAAAACCCTGCCAGAACACCGGCTGTCCTGGCGCTGATCCAGCCATTCCTCCTGTGTGAGCCGCGAGCTCTCTCTTCTTCATCCATGATTCACACCTGCCCCCACTGTGGCAAAGCCATCTCCCCCGATACCGCCGTCTGCCCGCATTGCGGGGCCGACACCAAAAAGCCGGCTCAACGCATTCGTTGCCGACATTGCCATCGTCGCGCCAGCGCCAATCTCACAGTTTGCCCACATTGCGGGCACCGCCTGGAAGCTTGGCGACCCGACCGCTTGCTGGCCGCACTCGGTATCCTGATCTTGCTCGCCCTCTGGCTGGGAACAGGCAATGGCTGGGCCGCGGTAAGCAAGGCGGGATCTCAGCTGGTGGCGTTGCTACCGCCGCGGGCCACGCTGCCACCGGCGGCTACCAGCACACCATGGCCCACATCAACGCCCACAGCCACCCTCATCCCCCCCACTCCCTTTCCCACGCTGCCGCCTTCCGCCACCCCTACCGCCAGTCCCACCCCGTCGCCCAGCGACACCCCCACCCCCAGCCCATCCCCCACACCGGTGGTCACTGTCTACATTGTCAAACCGGGTGACACGGCAATCAGCATCGCCCTGCGTTACGATGTTTCCCTGAACGATCTACTGGCTTTCAACAACATCGATAATGCTGATGCAATCCGCGTGGACCAGGAATTGCGCATCCCCGTCCCCAACCCCACCGCCACCACCGCGCCGACGTCAGCTGCAAGCGCGACGCCCACCGTCGGTGTTGCCGCGACGCATACGACCGCCACACCCAGCCCCACGCCCACCGTAGAGGGCACGGCAAGCCCCACCCCCACACCGGCGGCCACGAACGAGCCTGGGACCTACGTGGTGCAGCCCGGCGACACCCTGATCGCCATCGCCGGCCAATGGAATGTCAGCGTGCAAGCCCTGATGGCCTACAACAACATTCGCGATGCTGGCAGTTTACGCGTGGGCCAGCAACTGCGCATTCCTCCCGCCGACTACGTGCCGCCCACAGCCACCCCGCGGCCGCCCGCGGCCACGCCTACGCCGCAGCCCACCCCAACCCCTGCCATCTCCCTCAGCCCGCCCCAATTACTGGACCCTGGCGACAACGCCGCGTACAACGGTAACAACGCCATCATCATGCTGCAATGGCGCAATCCCGAAGGTCTGCCCGCGGGCATTGAAAACATCGTGCACATTGGCATCATCACCGGCCGCGACGAAAACGATATCGACTGGCTGCTCAGCGAAGCTGTGGGCACTGCCAGCCAGTATCAGGTGCCGGCATGGCTATTCGGCCAGGCGCCCGTCGAATTCGGTCGCGGCTATGTGTGGTATGTACAGACCGCTGCGGTCACTCATAACGGCGACGAGACCACGATCGGCTCTTCCGTATCTCCTGAAAGCACCCGTCGTCGCTTCTACTGGAACTAAGCAGCCGCCTGCGATTTCACATGAAACGAATTATGAAACGCGATCTTTCGCCCCACATACAAACCTTACAAAATACGGCCGTCGCCATCGGCGCCGATCACGTCATCCCCTTTTCTGATCTCACGGCTGAGGAATTACAGCAATTCCTGCACGGCTGGCAAACGCTGTCGCCGGAACGCAGGCGAGAGATCCTGAAGCAAATGGTAGAGGTCACCGTCGAATACTTTGAATACAATTTCGACAAGATCTTCCGCTCGTTTCTGCACGACCCCGAGGCCGATATCCGCTTGCTGGCAGTCGATGGCCTGTGGGAAGACATGCACCTTCAACTCATCCCGGACCTGTGTTATCTGCTGGAAAACGACAGCGATTACCGGGTGCGGGCAGCGGCAGCCATGGGCCTGGGCCGATTCGTCGATGCGGCCACCATGGAGACCATCGACTCGCATACCATAGCGCCAGCCATCGACCTGCTGCGCGCCAGATTCAACGATCCGCTTGAACGCGCACCTGTGCGGCGACGGGCGCTGGAAAGCCTGTCGTCTGGCAGGGAAGATGATATCGAAATACTGATCGAAAGCGCCTATTATGCAGACGACCCCGATCTCTCTCAGGGCGCATTGCATGCCATGGGCCGCACCGGCGACGCGCACTGGGTGCCGTTTCTGCTGGAGAGCATGAGCCAGGGGATCGCCGAGCTGCGCTGCGAAGCAGTGGAAGCACTGGGGCTGATTGGCGACAAACGATCAGTCGAGCACATCGGCTACCTGCTCCAAACCGAAGCTGACCCCGAAGTGCGCCTGGCCGCCATCATCGCCCTGGGGCAGATCGGCGGCGAGAAAGCCCGCGAGATCCTGGCCGAGCTGGTGGCAGGTGATGACGTAGACGATGCCGCGGCCGCAGAAACCGCTATCTCCGAACTGGAAATCTACGAACTGTCGACCCATGAGCTTGTCTCCGCCATCCTCGAATCCACCGATATCGAGGACGAGGAAGACGACGAGAACGATGACTTCGATTTCTGGGAAGATCCGCTCGACGCCGAGATCCGGCGCTTGCTCGATGATCGCGATAACTGGATGCGCACATGACTTCAGGCGGATCAGCTTCGTTGAGCCAGGTATTTGTGCAGGTGCTGGCGCCCATCCTCATGCTGGTAGGCGTCGGCTACCTGCTACGTCGACGACTCAGCATCGATGTACGTTCGGTCTCGCGCGTCGTTTTCTACATCATGGCGCCCAGCCTCATCTACACCTCGCTGGTTCATCTTGAGTTTGACGCCGGCATTACCCGTCGCAGTCTGATATTCGCCGCCCTTGATATGGGCGTCATGCTCACACTGGCGGTGCTACTGGCCCGCAGCTGGCATTACGATGGCCATCTGGGCAACGCCTTCGTGGTTACCACCATCCTTCTTAACAACGGCAATTACGGCCTGCCCCTCAATCTGTTTGCCTTTGGTGAAGAGGGATTCAGTTATGCCCTGATCCTCTTCATGTTCAATTCGCTGGTCGGCACCATGCTGGGCGTGTATCTCTTTGCCCGCGGCGAAGACGGCGGTAAAACCGCTCTGCAACGCACCCTGAAAACGCCGGTGGTGTGGGCCACTGTGCTGGGCTTGCTCAGCCGCGGCACAGGCATTGCCCCCACCGGGGCCATCATGGACATGCTCACGCAAACCGGACAGGCCGCCATTCCCGTTTTCCTGATTGTGCTGGGCATGTCGCTGGCCCAGAGCTCGCAGCGGGCCCACCTGCGGCCTGTGGGGCGACTGACCGCCCTGCGTATGCTGGGCGGCCCCGCCGTTGCCGTGGTGCTGGCACGGCTGGTGGGCCTTACGGGCATCGCGAGTGCTGTCGCCATCATGCAGGGCTCAATGCCCACAGCCGTTAATTCCATTGTGCTCAGCAATGAATTTGAAGCCGCCCCCGATTTTGTGGCCAGCGCTGTCTTTGCCACCACCGTGGCCAGTGTGATCACCCTGCCGGCACTGTTGCTGTGGCTGGTATGACCCCTCCCTGGTCAAAATAATCTTTAACGGACGATCTTCATTAAGCAAATCCCATGTCAAGTTCTGACGAACGACAACAACAAGCCGTTGTCCTGTTGAACGAAGGGGCGCGGCTGATGCATGCCCAGCGTTTCGCCGAAGCGCTGCCCGTACTTGAACGCGCCTATCAGCTTACCCCGGATGATCCGGATGTACTGGTCAATCTGGGCGGCGCTCTGATCATGACTGCCAAATGGAGCCGGGCTGTCGCCCTGCTGGAACGGGCTACCCGCAAACACCCCCGGCATGATAAACTGTGGTTGAACCTGGCCGCGGCTTATCTGGGCCGACTCGAACTTTCCTCCCGCTCGCGGCAGGATCAGGCCATTGCCGCCTACAAAAGAGCCATCGAGATCAACCCTGTGGCGCCCAACGCCCACTACAACATTGCGCTCATCTATGCCGAGCGCAAAGACTGGAGCCGGGCCATAGCCTGGTTCGAGGCCGCGTTACGCGCCAACCCGGCAGACCGCGATGCGGCCCGTTTGCTGGCCAAGGCCCGCCGCATGCATGCTCCTGAGGACGAAGACTGATGCCATGAAACGCGTTCATGTTCGATTGTACGGCCGCGTGCAGGGCGTGGGATTCCGTGTCTTCGTGTTAAGACAGGCCCAGCTCCTTGGCATTACCGGCACCGTACGAAACGTTTACTTCCCTCATCGCTGCGTCGAAATCGTCGCCGAAGGTGAAGCCGACACCCTGGAAGTTTTTCTGGCCCGGGTGCAAGCCGGCCCGGCCATGGCTCGCGTTGAACGCATGGAAAGCGAGTGGAGCGAGGCCACCGGCACCTTTGTGACCTTCCGCATCATCTGATTATGACAAACACTACGACCACCCTGCCCGACAACCCATACGAATCCGTAGGCCGACAGGCCTGGATCATCCTCTGGGCTGCCTTCATCATCTTCATACTGCTACTCATCGGCATTCCCGCCTCGGTGCGCTGGTATTTGCACAATGCCAC
>JAJRXO010000146.1 GCA_024276255.1 Chloroflexota bacterium
CCCACACCCCTCCGTGACCCGACCTGCCTGCATTGCCCCACCGATAAACGCTGCCGTAAGCCATCCCTTTGCCGATACACATTCATGAGCCGCGTCAATCGCCGTCATCCTTGCCGAACAGACGCAGCCATTCCTCCAGCTCCTTTGGCGAGAGTTGAGGCTCCGGGCGTTGCGAATGCACGGCTGCAGATCGATGTTTCGGCGTGCGGTTAAGTCGGGCCAGGAACTCATCAACGCGCATCACCTGTGCCCGCAAGCCCAGCACCGCCTGTCGCAGCACTGCGTCATTGGTCACCACCGTGACATTGGGCCTGGGCATCTCCGCCCGCACACGGTTCAGTATCACATTGTCGGCTTTGCTGCGCCGGGCCGCGGCAAAGATTACCTGCACGCCGCCACCGGAGAGGTCGCGCGACCACCCGCCGGGCACCCCCCCATCTAAGACGACCACAATCGTTTGCCGCAGCCGCGGCTGCCGGCCGCGCAGCCACTGTACCAGTCGCCATTCGTCATCTTCCTGATCCAGGCGAATGCCGGGCACAAGGCCGCTGCCGATGAGATTGTGGCCGTCAATAATGAACATGAGGGAGTCGCAGGGGAACGTGAACGACGTAAAATCCGCCCGATCACAGGCAGGGGCTCACGTATTTTAATGCAGATGCCATTCCAGGATGCTTTCGGGGCTGAGATTGTCGAGCTGTAAATACCACTGGGCAGCATCGAGCAGCGCCTGTTCAGGGATCAGCCCGATCAGTTCGGCGCTTTGAATGCCGACGCCATAGCGGCTGGCTTCACGGCGGATCAATTCCGTCACGCGAAACAGCGGCGTGCGGGTGTAATCCAGGAAATTCATGGAGACCTGCGCCCGGCCTTCAACCAGCAGGCCCATGGCCTGCAGATAGCGCATGCCGCCGGATGAATGGCGAATGGCTTTGGCGATCTTTTTGGCCACAGATACATCGTCCGTCGTGAGGTAGATGTTGTAGGCAATGAGAGGGGGCCGGGCACCGATGACGGTGGCGCCTGCCGAACCCAGCTCCGCCGGGCCAAAATCGGGACGACGATCCTCATCTCCGGCGGCCAACGCGGCTTTCAGGCCTTCGTACTCGCCCTTGCGAATGTTGGCCAACACCTCGCGATCGGGACGGGTAGCGGCTTTGTAATAGAGATAAGTGGGGATGTTGAGTTCGGCGCTGACACGTTGTGCCAGTTGCCGCGCCAGTTCCACGCATTCGGCCATGGTGATATCGCGGATGGGCACCAGCGGTACCACATCGGTGGCGCCGATGCGCGGATGTCCGCCCTGCTGTTGATTCATATCGATGAGCTCGGCGGCCCTGGCAATGCCGCGAAACAGGGCCTCGCTGACAGCAGCGGGCTCACCCACCAGCGTGACCACGCTGCGATTGTGGTCGGCATCGGAGGAATGATCGATGACGCGAGCGCCATCGACGCTGTTGTAGGCTGCCAGAATGGCATCGATCACATCCTGACGACGGCCTTCGGAGAAATTGGGGACAGATTCGATAATAGCTGACATAGATACCTCGATGGAAATACGATGTTGGAGTTCAGACTCACAGGTTGACAAGACCAAGGTGCTGAAGACGATCGCTCAAGGCAGTCGGCGATCACGCCTTCATTGTATATAGCAGGGCGAACGACATCCAAATGAAAGGCCGCTTAATTTCCTTCCGGCGATTCTTCGCAGGTTTGCAGACCGACCAACGCCGGCTGCGACATGGGGTTGATATCCAGGGCTGTCTGCAGCCAGGGAATCGCGGCCTCACAATTACGCGGATCACCATAGATGTAGGATAAACCCAGGGTGTAGTAATAGGCTTCGTTGTCCAGCCCCAGGTTGATGGCTTTTTCCAGGGGCACCACCGCATCTTCGTAACGCTGACGACGATAATAGGCCATACCGAGATGGGCCTGCGCTTCGGCATTGTCGGGGTTCATATCGATGGCCCGTTCCAACTCGATGATCGCCCTATCAGGATCATCCTGATAGTAGTAAGCCCAGCCCATGGCATCGTAAGCAACATCGTAATCGGGCTTGACCCCGATCGCCTGGCGATAGTACTCGATGGCCTTATCATACTCGCCCAGGGCCGTGTAGTTGAGCCCGGCCTCGTAATACAGACGGGCCAGCCGGGGATGAATACGGATTGCCTCTTCATACGCGGCAATCGACTTCTCGTATTCGCCCTGCACATTGTAGGCATAGGCCAGAGCCCGGTGTGCATCCAGGCTCTGCTGATTGAGCCGAACGGCCTCCATGCCCTCGTCTTCCGCCTTGGTCCAGTTGCCCAGGTCCCCGTAGATCTCGGCCAGATAAGCATGCGCTTCCGCCAACTGGGGATTCAGATCGACGGCATGGATGCCCACCTGCACGGCCTTGTTATAATCGCGATTCCAATCCAGGGCCCAGGCATAAACGGCATTGGCATAGGCATCAGTATCATCCAGTTCCATCGCCCGTTCAGCGCTTTTCAACGCTGCTTCCGGTTGATCATCCAGGATCTGCAAGCGGGCCATTCCAGCCCATGACTGGCCGTCTTCCGGGCGCAATTGCAAATAGGACTGATAGGCAGTGATGGCATCATCCAGCCGACCTTCCTGATACGCCAGCTCCACGTCAAGCAGATAGTTTTCCGGCGCGGGAGTAGGCGTGGGTGTGGGTTCAAAGGGATTGGGGATAAAGCCGGGCTGTCGCAAGGCATAGAAAATCAAGCCAGCCATGACCGCCAGCAGAAAAAGATTGCGGCGACGTTTGCGATTGCGGCGACGTTTACGACTGTCGGTAATATACATGGGAGATCGGGTGGGTGCGGATAACAATCAAAAGCGGCCGTACTGGCATCCTCATACTAATTTTCATCAACTCAGCAAGCACTGGCCGTTTGTAGCCCAGAAAACCTGTAAATCTGAAAACCGGGATGGTGCCATCCCCAACCGGCCTGGTTACCTGGCCTACTTGTTAACCTGTTCATCTTGAGCCAAAAGGCAAAAAATGGATGTGGACCTGTTTAATTATTAGCAAGCAAAGTAAATTATAGCACATGGCCTGCTTCTCCCCGCATCATCACCTCCTTTTTATTGACACGCCCCCCTCTTCTCGATATACTCCGGACAGAAATATCAACCCCCCTGCCTTCGACTGGCGAAACTGTCATCGGACAGATGTGGAAGCAACCACACGGAAGAAGGAAGGGTTAAAACAGACACAGTCGCTCGCCTGGGCTGGGTAGTCGGTCATCCATGCCGACTACCTTTTTTATTTCACTTCGCTCACCCCTCATCTGGTATCTCATCATGCGTGCTTTACTTTCTGTTTCCGACAAATCCGGACTCGTCGATCTTGCCCGCGCCCTGCATGGGGCTGGGATTATACTCATTGCCAGCGGAGGTACGGCCCGTACCCTCAACGCGGCCGGCTTACCCGTCATCCCCGTGTCCATGCTGACGGGCTTCCCCGAGATCCTGGGCGGCCGGGTGAAGACCCTGCATCCGGCCATCCACGGCCCCATTCTTGCCCGCCCCACGGCCGAGCACGAAGCCGAACTGGCAGCCCACAACATGGCCGCCATTGATCTCGTGGTGTGCAATCTCTATCCCTTCGCCCGCACCATCGCCTCGGCCGATGTCACGTTTACCCAGGCCATGGAACAGATCGACATCGGGGGCGTCGCCCTGTTGCGGGCAGCGGCCAAAAACAACGAGCGGGTCACAGTGGTTGTGGACCCCGACGATTATGCATGGGTGGCCGAAAAGCTGACCGGCGGCGGCCTGTCGGCAGCAGAACGACGGGCGCTGGCGCTGAAGGCCTTTCGCCATACCGCGGCTTATGACGCGGCCATCAGCAATTATCTGGCCCGCGAAGTAGAGGGCGACACCCCCACGCCGACCCACTTGCACCTGATTGCTGAGCGGGTGCAAAACCTGCGCTATGGCGAAAATCCTCATCAACAAGCAGCTTTTTATCGATGGGCAGGCTATGAACCGGCCTTCGTGCAGCTCCAGGGCAAGGCGCTGAGCTATAATAACCTGGGGGATCTGCACGGCGCCTGGGGAGCAGTCAATGAATACGAAACACCGGCGGTTGCGATCATCAAGCACGCCAATCCCTGCGGGCTGGCCACTCACGAGGATATCGTAGTCGCCTATCAACGGGCCCTGGCCTCCGATCCCGTAAGCGCTTTTGGCTCCATCGTAGCCGCCAACCGTCCTGTCGATCTGGCGCTGGTAGAGGCGATGGGGAAACTCTTTGTGGAAGTGCTGGCTGCACCCGAGTTCACACCCGCCGCATTGCAGCGCCTGCGTAAAAAGAAAAATCTCCGCGTGATGCGGGCCACCGGCGCCCCCGAATATCCCCTGCAGCTGCTGACGGTGAGCGGCGGCCTGCTGCTGCAAACCAGGGATGATCAGATTCTGTCCCGCGCCGAGGTGGTCAGCCAACGCCAGCCTGATGATCGCGAAATGGCCGACCTGCTGTTCGCCTGGCGTGTGGCCAAGTGGGTCAAATCCAACGCTATTGTGTTTGCCAGGGATCAGGCCACAGTCGGCATCGGCGCCGGGCAGATGAGCCGGGTGGACGCGGTGCATTATGCGGCCATCAAGGCCGGGGAACGGGCGCGGGCGGCGGTCATGGCCTCAGACGCCTTCTTCCCCTTTGCCGATGGCATCGAAGCCGCGGCTCAGGCCGGTGTTACAGCCGTCATTCAGCCTGGCGGTTCCAAGCGCGATGAGGAAGTCATCGCCGCCGCCGATCGATTGGGGCTGGCCATGGTCTTTACGGGCATGCGCCATTTCCGACATTAGGATGGCCCTTCTGGCCTCTGGTGGGGGAGTAGAAAACCCCGCCCCTGGACTTGAAATACAGCCACACAAGTGCGGCGAATTATCAGATTCGCCTCCTCTGGTCGTATAATGAGCCAATTCTGTTGCCAGTACATCGAGGAGCCGCCATGACCGCATTTGATTTCGATACACCTATCAACCGCCGTCATACCGATAGCGTCAAATGGCATCGTCCCGACGACGTTTTACCCATGTGGGTTGCCGATACCGATTTCGCCGCTCCGCCGGTCGTGATCGAAGCCCTGCAACAACGCATCGCCCACGGTGTGTTCGGCTATCATTACGAAAGCCCCACCCTGCGGGAAGTCGTTGTTGCCTGGGTTGCCGAGCAGTATGGCTGGCAGATCCAGCCCGAATGGCTGCTGTTCCCGCCCGACGTGATGCGGGGCATGAATTGGGCCGCCCAGACCGTCGCCCGTCCCGGTGACGCCCTTTTGCTCCAGTCTCCTGTGTATGGTCCTTTTTTCGACGTGGTGCGCAACGGCCGTTTTGAGTTACAGGATGCACCCCTGGCGCTGGATAACGGCTATTATCGGCTGGACATGGCCGCCCTGTCTGCCGCGGTCACGCCC
>JAJRXO010000147.1 GCA_024276255.1 Chloroflexota bacterium
GTAAATAAGCCTCTCGCAAAGGCGCAAAGCCGCCAAGGAAAAATAGAAAAAAATCCTTTGCGCTCTTGGCGTCTTGGCGAGAGATTTTCATCCGTTTTGGCGTGCAGCTTGCGCACCGTAGGTCTGTTCCGTAAATAGAACGCTGATGCCGCTGATCGTCAGAATAACGCCGATCAGAAAGATAAAATCAGCGCCAATCTGCGTTCATCGGCGTCCTATTTTCGTCGTTATGTGGTGAGCTAGTGCTCATGGCGATTGCTTCGTAAATAACCCGGGTTTACCTGCTGGAATATGAATCCGGCTCGGGAGCACTGGCTCCCTGCAGGGACTAGGCCGCATGACTGGCCGACTTCGAATCGACTAAATTGCGCTACGCGGCTTGACAGTGGTGTTCCGCGCCTGCGAGTACTAATAGAGCTTCGCTGGTTGTACGCTGGCAACGGCAGGGCGTAGGCCGAATTGCTTTGCCTGCGTTGCGCGTGTACAATGCCCGCATCTTTATCATGAATGAATGCTTGTAGCTGCACAGGCCAGCGTCTGATCCCATATCCATCCATACGGAGAACTAGTCCCATGAAATCCCTTTCCCAGTTATTGAGCAGTATTCCACCCTCCGCCACACTGGCCGTCAATGACAAAGCCAAGGCACTGAAAGCCGCAGGTCGCGATGTCATTTCTCTGGCCGGCGGCGATCCCGATTTTGATACGCCGGTTCCCATCGTCGATGCTGCCATCGCTGCTTTGCGCAACGGCGATACGCATTATCCCCCCTCGCGGGGCACGATAGCCCTGCGCGAAGCTGTGGCCGCCAAGTGCGCCAGCGAATACGGACTGGAGCTGGACCCGGTGCGCCAGATCCTGATCAGCCCCGGCGCCAAATTCCTGATCTACGCGGTGATGGCGGCGCTGACCAATCCCGGCGATGAGATCATCATCTTTGAACCCTACTGGGTATCGTATGTGCCTATTGTCAAGCTGGTGGGGGGCAAGCCGGTCACAATCACGCTGTCAGCAGAGGACAACTTCCAGATTCGGGCCGATGTACTGGCCCGGCATATTACGCCGCGTACCAAGGCTATCCTCGTCAATTCGCCCAATAACCCCACCGGCCGCGTGCTGACGACTGCCGAGGCCGAGGTGATTCGCCAGGCTGCGCTGGCGCACGACCTGTATGTGATCTCGGATGAGATCTATGAAAAACTGATCTATGAAGGGCGCCACATCAACCTGGCATCATTGCCGGGGATGGCCGAACGCACCATCACCGTGAATGGGCATTCCAAGGCCTATGCCATGACCGGCTGGCGTTTGGGCTGGGCCGCGGGCCCGGCGGATGTGATCGGCCTGGCAGCCAAGTTGCAGAGCCAATCGGTGACCTCGGCGGCGGCGTTTACCATGACCGCGGGCGTGGTGGCCCTGCATGAGGTGGAGGAGGATGTGGCAGCCATGCGCAGGGCTTACAAGGCACGCCGCGATTTCATGGTGCAGGCCCTCAATGCCTTACCGGGCGTGGCCTGCGACATGCCTCAGGGCGCGTTTTATCTCTTCGTGCGCTTCCCCGGCCTGGGTACTGATTCCATGCAGATTGCAAATCGATTACTGGAGGAGGCGGACATTGCCGCCACCCCGGGCATTGCCTTTGGCCAGGCCGGCGAGGGGCATGTGCGGTTTTCCTATGCCACCAGCATGCACGATCTGGAACGGGCCGTGGAACGCATTGGCCGCCTGATGGGTTGAGCGCATCCCCTTGCGCCCCCGCCCCTCACGCCGTCTGAGGTGTGGGCTGCGACAAAGCTCTGCAGGTTGGTAGATTTGCCTTTTCAGGTGGTTCTGAGTATACTTGCAGATGCCGTCGGGGCGTAGCGCAGCTCGGTAGCGCGCTTGAATGGGGTTCAAGAGGTCGGGCGTTCGAATCGCCCCGCCCCGACCAAGGCACAGGGCCGATGGACCACCACCCATCGGCCCTCTTTTCATCCTGCTACCTTCTCTGCCAGATCAATGCCGATCGAGTCTCTGTATTCCAACGTTTATGTGGATCCCGTCCTGTGGGAGCGCTATGTGGCGTCTCTGCAGGCGGATGATCGTGAATTGCTGCTGCGGGTACGCGATGCCCTGGGCCTGGGCGCCGATGTCAGCCGTTCAGATATGATGTTGTTCATTCCCGGCGAGCAGTATGAAGTGTGTGTGGTAGCCCATGCCCAACCTCATTCCATGGCTTCGCTTTATGAACAACCTATTGCCGGTACCTGGTTTCCGGCCTCAGAACGGCGCTGGCGTTCCATCAGCTTTGGCCGACACGAAAGGCGTATGATCGACGATCCACCCAATCAGCGGGCGCAGGTCGAGCAGCAGCTATGGCCGATCATGGGGCGCAAACAGCCGCTGGCCGCGGTGGGTATTTTCACCAACGCCATCGAACGGGAGCGTCATCGCCGCCGTGATGCGGCTTTCCAGCGCGCCCTGCGGCAGTTCTGGCATATGCTCAGCCAGGGCGCCGTACTCGGCAGCCAGGATGTGCCTCCGTTCAGCGAGCAGGACGGGATTGTGTTCGTCGATTACAGCGGGCGCTATCGCTATCTCAGTGGCCAGGCATCGAATGTGTACCGGCGGCTGGGGTATCTGGATGATCTACGGGGGCGTTCGCTGCAGGA
>JAJRXO010000148.1 GCA_024276255.1 Chloroflexota bacterium
ACAACCAGCGGTGAATTGACTTCTGCCTCCAGGCGCAAGGGATAGCCATTGAGCCAGGAATTGGGCAGAATGAAGTTGTAGCTGCTGTTGTAATTGCTGCGCTTGGTGTCGTTGAGCACCCCATTGGGGCGGGCGCTGGGGCCCAGTACGAGCTCACCCAACTTTTGCGGTCCCCATCCCGCTGTCCAGCCGCGCAACGTCACCGACACGCCCGAGATGGGACCGTGCACGATGCCGCCGGCGCCCACATACACGCGGGCAATGGCGGGTTTTCCGACTACCAACGCCACGCTGTTATTCAAATCCTGGATCACCTGGGTCACCTCGATGCCCTGCACGACAAGATCAGCGGTACCGGAGAGACTGACTTCCAGTTTGTAGGCCTGAGCGTGGTATGATGAGGTAGTGGCCCCTTTGACGAAGGCATAATAAGTGCCGGGCTGATTGAGAGCTGCGTATAACACCTGTTCGTCGGCAGTGCCGCTATTGGTCGATTGGCCGAGAAATCCGCCAACAGGTCCGTAGAGGTAGAGGTCGTAATCCGCGGGCAGTTCAGTTAGTTTGGCCCAGATCAGGACATTCTGGCCGCCGGGAACCTCGAATTTATACATGTCGGTATCACCCTGGGGGCAGATGTAGCCATAGGTGACATGACTGATTTTCGCCTGGGGCAGGCTGGGAGTGATGGCGGCGGCATTGGTGTAATAGCCCCCGGCATCATTGGGATCGATGCATTCGTATTCGGTTTTGACACTCAGTTGGTAAGGCGTCTTATTACTCCAATCGGCCACGCCCTTGCCGCGCACCAGCACTCGGTAATCGCCTTTCTGGTACACGGTGATCTTGATGTATTCGTCTTTGCTGGCGCCAAACAGCTCCGAGCTGGCGACTTGGCCGCCGCTGGGGCTGATTAAGAAGAGATCGTAGTCGGCCGGCGGCGCTTGCGGCATGCCGCCGAGATGGATGGTGATCTCCTGATGGGAATCGGCGGAGAATTGCCACCAATCCACATCGCCGCTGGGACAGATGTATTCGTAGTTCCAGGAACCATCGGGTGTGAGCGCGGGGGCTTGCTGGAAGGAATCACCGGCGTCGGTTTGAGTGCAGGCGGGTGTGGGCGTGGGGGTGGCGGTGGGCGGCGGGGTGGACGTGGGCGTGGGAATGGAGTTGGTGGTGCCCAGTTGCA
The DNA here is from genome assembly GCA_024276255.1 of Chloroflexota bacterium. Lineage (GTDB taxonomy): Bacteria > Chloroflexota > Anaerolineae > J102 > J102 > JAADGC01. The sequence continues at coordinate 1,187 of JAJRXO010000148.1, forward strand.
AGGACAGGCGCGGACAGAAGGGCGTGTAGTGACGGCTATCGAAAACACGCGTCCAGGTGACGCCCCCTTCGGGCCCACGCAGCTCCAGCCCCAGGTTTTGTGGTTCATCATCGATCCACTTTTGCACCAGGCTCTTCACATCCCAGGCATAGACCGACCCCAGAGAGATGTTAACCGGGATACGCGTCACAAAGGGTGTGACGATGAGGGGTTGATTCTGCCAGGTGACCGTCATTTCCTCCCAGGGATCCCTGAGGTCATGGAGGAAGATGTCGAAAGGCGTGGCATTGTCCGCCTGGATGAGGCGCATCTCAAAGGTGGCGGATTGCACCTGGGTGCCGGGGGGGATGAAGGACAGGTCAAAACGCACGAGCGAGCGATTGGCGAAGGGCTCGTTTTGGCCGGCGCCATAGCCCACACGCAGGGTGGAAGCAGATCCCAGATTGCCCGCGGGATTGGCCTCGTCGATGGTGCTGTCGGCCACGGCGCAGAGGTTGAAGCTGATGATGTTGGAAGGCGTGGCCGTGGGGGTGGGCGTGGCTGTGACGCTGCTCTGAATGAGAAAGACGTTGCCACCGTACTCGCCCGGCATCGGGTGCGAAAACTGCAGCCAGCCCGGTCCTGCATATTCGCCGTCGCTCTCGGACCAGGCATCGAGTACCTGATAGCGTTCGTCTGTAACCACCAGTGTCAGATATTCGTAGTTTTGCTGGGCCTGCAAGCCGGCAGGCGTGTAAGTAAGCTGGAAGAGACCCTCGCCCATACTCTCACCTGCCGCCAACCTTTGTTCTAGCTCGGCCGGATGATTAGAGCCGAACAGACTCACCTGTATCGCGGGTGGGGCGGGCACGGGCTCAGGTGTGGCCGCCAACAGCAACTGGCCATCGAAGGTCCAGGTTGCAGCACCGCCACATGCTGTCAGGCTGACATCGTCGAGGCGGAATGTGGTGGGGACTTCGGCATCGGTGCGAACCAGAAAAGTAACGACCACATCCATGCCGGCGTAGTCATCTAGGTTCAGTGTTGCTTGCTGCCAGTCACCCCGGGCATCGGCGCCCGAGAGGCTGAGCAGATTGTCGGCCTGGTCATTACCGTATTGTACGATGACTTCCAGAGCGTCGTCCGGCTGGGCGATCTCATTTTCGGCCAGCCACCAGAAATTAAGCTGCACAGGGCTGGCGTCGGCGGGGATGGGCACGAATTGCCAGAGCTCGCCGTCGGCTTCATCCCCCCCACCCAACTGCGCCCCAAAGGTGCTATTTCGCCCCAGTCCCATGCCCACAGCGCCCCAGCGGTCCCAGGGTGGCAGATCGCCGTCCTCGAAGTCGCCGTTGCCCAGGAGTTCGGGACAGAAGGAGGGGGTGGGCGAAGGTGTGCGCGTGGGCGTGTTGGTGGCTGCGGGCGGAACGGTGGGTGTGCGCGTGGGCGTGTTGGTGGCCGCAGGTGGGGCAGTGGGCGTACGCGTGGGCGTGTTCGTGGCCGCGGGTGGGGCGGTGGGCGTGCGCGTAGGCGTGTTGGTAGCCGCGGGTGGGGCGGTGGGCGTGCGCGTGGGTGTATCGGTGGCCGCGGGTGGGGCAGTGGGCGTACGCGTGGGCGTGTTCGTGGCCGCGGGTGGGGCGGTGGGCGTGCGTGTGGGCGTATTGGTGGCTGTAGGTGGGACGGTGGGCGTATTCGTGGGAAGGGCAGTGGGAGTTGCGGTAGCGCTGAGCGTGATGCGTAAACGGTAGGGATTGTTGCTGTTGTAAGCGCCGTTGTATCCCAACACATGCACATACCAGGTTCCGCTTTGATCAGCAATATAGACGATCTGCTCTGGAGTAGTGGCGCTGTTGATGGACTGAGTCACATAGCCCTGATCGGGATCATAAAGCTCGATATCATAATCAGCCGGCAGATTGCTGCCCCCCGCGCCATCGAGATCGATCTGCATCTGCTGACCGCTGCTGACGCTGTATTTGAAGTAATCGTCGTCACCGCTGGGGCAGATGTAGCCCTGCTGAGCGCTGCCGGGGGTAGCGGCGGCGGCCGTGTTCAGGCTATCATTGGGTTCATAAGGATCGCTGGTGCAGGCGATATGGTAGGTAATCGCCAGCAGAGGTGGATAGATGCGTCCTTCTCTGCTTTTGAAGGTGCGTCCATAATAGGTGCCGTCGGTAGGCCCGCGCAGAAAAACGCCATTGTTGGCGCTGCCGTCGAGCCAGCTTTGGGCGTAGGAAGTTATGTTCCAGCTTTTGTAACCGGTGCTGTTGTCGACCGAGCCATTGATGCCGATGGTTTGGGCGGTGGGAAAGGTGTTCCAGGTAACGGTGCTTTCGCTCCAGCTGCTGGTGACGAAGTAGGCACCCACGTTGACCGAGCTGGCGCCGGCAGTGCTGTCGAGGTAAAGTTGCAGAGTGGCTGAGTCGATAACCGCGCCCGATGGCAGGGAGGAAGGATCGAATTTGAGCAGGCTTACTGTTTCTTTGGCCACGTCGATATTGCTGTATGAAAGCTCAAGCGTGGCATCGCTGCCAAAGTTGCTGTTGGGCTGCCAGCTTTTGACAGTGGCGTCGGCTACGGCGGTAAGGGTGATGCTATCCCGGGGCACGATGATGTTGATCGCGGACGGGGGCATGGGAAGGGGCGCTGCGGCTGCGGTAATTGCGGAGAGACCCACGAGCAATAGGATCAGAACAGACAACAGGATAATATATTTAGGGCGCACAAACTTACCTCCAGAATCGGTCTTACAGAATGACAACACAGGTGCATTAGCAGGGATCACACAAAACGCTCGCCAATCAATTTCCTCGGGAGCGGTCGCTTTGCAGGTCTTCCGGTTCACTGGTCAATCGTGGAAACAGAACTCACAGCACCATTTTTTCGACAGGGTTCTCAAATGGTTACTGAGGACTCAGCACACCGGAGTATGATGGGCGCATAGGTACAGAGCTGTTACTCGTGAGTACTTGCTCTTGACTCAACAGGAGTTTCAGGATGTATCCCCATCCTGCCCCTCCCCAACAATACGACAAGCAGAATGGGACGAGGCAGAGGGCGACATATCTCACGCCCACTATAAAGTCTGCGAAGTCTGACATTGCAATTGTACCCGAACCCTGGCTACAAAGTGGCTACACCGGCCCAGTCAGCGTATTCATACATCCATACCCCTCCCTTAGCAGGCCGGCACCGACCATATATCTCACACAAGTACAGGAAAACAATAGCTCTCCTTGATTCAGGCCCTCATTTACGCATCAGCGGCATGAAAAAGGGAGAAGATCAGCGCCAGCGACAGACAGAATAGCGACGCTATCGGGCCCGCGCGAAGCCCATGTTTGTTTTTCACCTGAATGCCTCCTGTGGATGGGGCGAGGAATTGGGGACAGGCAACGCTTGCTGCTTCGAACGCATCCTTGTTACCCGCCTTCAGGGCAATTCGAATAGCTTCATTCGCCATCTTGCTCCTTAATCTCCCCGATCTTTTCCACCTGAGACTGAATCAGCGTTACGAGATCAGCGAGATCGCCGAACACCCAACGTCGGCCGCTTTGAATGTGCTCGACTTCGCCCTGAAAGCTGAAGTCTGCTTGGGTTTGATTGATTGCCTCTTCCCAGCGCACCCGCACAAGGAAAGAAGCAACCTGGATTTGTGTCCGGGCAGATTGCGTCATCAGAAAGATCTCAGAGCTAAATCAGGATGCCTGTTCAGCTCTTTATACCCTACAGGTGGCTACAAAATGGCTACAAACCCCAGCCCAACCCAACTTCATCCCTGCTCATCGCCACAAATCGCCTCGCCTCTGACGGCGAGAGCGGGCTACATCACCCGATTTTTCAATTGCCCGTCCCTGCTATTATCAGGAAAGATAAATCGATACCCCTCAAACCTTCAGGAGACGGGCCGTCCAACGGCGCAGGCGCCGCTGCTGACGGAAGAACAGGCGGCGATGAGTTGGCTGCAGAATGCCAGCAGCTAATTGCAGCACCCGTGTCCGGTAACGGATCATGGCACAGGCGGCCTGGTGTCGTTGCCCTGCGGCGGCCAGGGCACGACCATGCGCCAGTTGCGCCATCGCCGCCACCGCCACAGTTGAGTTCAATGCCGACACCTGATCACAGGCGGCCTGCGTATACGCCAGTGCCCGTGCTGGCTCGCGCATTTGCAGGCAAGCCAGCCCGGCCCATGTCTTCGCCCGCACCTGTTCTGCACTCAAATCCAGGACTTCTGCCCGGGATAGCGCTTCCTGCGCCAGAGCCAATGCCTCTTGGCCCTCACCACCCTTCAGCGCCAGTTGACTTTGCACCAGCAAGGCTTTGAGCTCGTTGTGGGGCGCCGAGATGCTGCGGGACAGTCGCAGGGCCTCCTGAGCCATGGCCCTGGCGCGGGCTAGCTCTCCCTCCAGCGTCAATGAACGCAATGAAAGCGCCTTGGCCAACCCCATCTGATAATTGATTTGACGGCAAATGGCAATTGCCTCGTGCAACAACTGCACGGCTTCATCCCGATTGCCGCTGCACAAATACGTACTGGCTGCCTGGATCAGGGCCGAGGCTTCCCCGCGCCTGCTGCCGGTGGCGCGCTGCAATTGCAGCGAATCCAGATGACAGCGCAGGGCCTCGTCATACTGCCCCTGCCGTGCATACACCTGCCCCAGATTATTCAGGGCGTAAGATTCTGCCGGCCGGGAGCCGATCTCGCACGCCAGCTGCAGCGCCTGTTGCAAATGCGTTTTCGCTTCCTGTAAACGCATCAGCTGCGTGCACATAATCCCCATATCGGTCAGATCCCAGGCCATGCGGTTGCGATCCCCCAAGATCTCGTGGAAATGCAGCGCTTGTTCGTGGTGGCTCAGGGCGTCCTGATAGGCCGCCAGATGATAATAAACATATCCCTTGAACTGAGCGATACGACCATGCACCGCCGGATCGGGTATCTTTGCCGCGGCGGTGGCGGCCTGCTGCAGAGCCTGCAGGGCGACATGCGGTTGCCCTAAAAAGTAGCAGGCAAAGCCATGCTGGGCGTGCAGATGCGAGCGTAAACGCGGTGACGTATGCTCGCTGCAGGCAGCCAGACCCTGTTGCACTGCCTCCAGCGCCGCATGATAATCACCGTCAAGGTTCAGGTAACGGGCCCGGATGGCCAGGGTACGCAACAACAGGTTTTCGTCTGCCGCAGCCCTGGCCAGATCATACAGCGCCTGCAAATCAGCGTCGCGCTCAGTCAATCGTCCCTGCAAATAATACATATGCGCCCGATCCATCAAGATCTGAGCGCGCTGCTGACGTGTGCCCTGTTGCCGGCACTCCGGATCGACTGCCTCCAACAATGCCAACATGCGGCGATAGATACTCTCGGCTGTCTGCCAGGCGTAGATGCTGGCGGCGCGGCGTGCGGCACTGCCGTAAAAATGCAGCGCCTTCTCGGCGTCACCGCCGACATCGAAATGATAGGCCACGACATCGGCGCTGACCTCGCCCCGCTGGCTGAGTGCCAGCGCCGCGCGGCGGTGCAACAATCTCCGTCGGGCCTGACTCATTCGATCAAGTACCACGCGACGCGTAATCTGATGGATAAACCGGTAACGACCATCCTCGATCATCAACAGATGCCGCGCCACCAGCTCATCCAGACCATCCAGCGATTCCATCTCCGGGCGACCGGCTACGGCCCGCACGGTATTGAAATCAAACTCGTAGGCCAGAACTGCCCCGGCCTCCAGAATCTGCATGGCCGGGGGCCGCAACGAAACCAGGCGGGCGGCAATGGCCTGGGCCACGCTTTCCGGCAGGGGCCAGTCATCCTCCTCGCCTTCCGGCGCCAATGGCCGCTCCAACAACACGCGGGCGGTTTCCAGCACAAAAAAGGGATTTCCGCCCGTGACCTCCCATAGCCTTTGGCTCTGCCTGGCGCTGAACGATTTGAGTCCAGCATGGCGCAACAGGCGCACCGTTGCCGGGTATGACAGGGTTTCCAACGAAAGCGTGCGCACCACCCCGGCGCGTGCTAGCAGCGGGATCAGCGCCGCCATGTCCTTGCTTTCCTCGGTGCGATATGCCAGCAGCACCAGTGCAGGTGAACGGCGCAGGCGGGGACCCCAATAGATCAGCCAGTCGCGGGTCGCAGCGTCAGACCACTGCATATCATCCAGACAGAGCAGCAGCGGACGCTCGCGGCTGGCGAGCGCAGTAAATGCCTGGTGCAGGGCCTCGAACAAATGTTGGGCTGCATGGATATCTTCAAACGGGGTCGAGCGCGACAAATCGGGGTACATATCGGTCAGCTCGGGCAGCAAGGATGCCAGTTCGCCTAGCCACACCGGAGAGAGATTGGCTAACGACAGGTCAGTCATGGCGCCCCGCAATGCCTGAATAATGGTTTCATACGGCAGAGGCTGCCAGGCTGCGGTGGCAGCGCCATACAACACACGGGCATTGTCCTGATTCTGCGCAGCAAATTCCTGCAACATGCGAGATTTTCCCACCCCTGCTTCCCCGGAGATGAACACCATCTGGCCCTGCCCCTGCGCAGCGACGCTCAAGGCCTCCTGCAGGCTGGTAATGGCTGCTTCCCGCTCGATGTGGGGTACGTGCAGGCTGGGCAGGGTGGTCCATGCCAACACCGGAGTCGATCGCGAAGACGAAACATGTAACAGGCTGTCGTAAGCAGCCCGTGTGGCCGGAGACGGATCCACCCCCAGCTCTCGCTCCAGCGCCATCACACACTGTTCATACTGTTGCAGCGCCGTCGTCCTGTCGCCGATCAACGCATAGAGCTGCATCAGCCGCACATACATCTCCTCGGCCACATCGTCCCGCGCCAGATAACGATGGGCATAGGCAATAGCCTGTTCATAATGACCGACTTCCGTCTCGGCCTCTACCAGCTGTTTTAGCACGGTCAGCTCGGCCAGATGCCAACGTTGCTGCTCCTGCAGCAGCCACATCTCGTATTCGGTGGCTGTCGGTAAATCCGCCCCGAACAGAAATGGCCCGCGTATCATTTCCGCTGCTGCCCTCCAGCTTTCCACGCTCCCCCGCATGAGATGGGCAAAGGCCACCGTATCCACCCACACATCATCCCGCAGCCAAACGTTGTTGGCTTCAGTGCACACCATTCCCCCGTCCGGCAACGCCCGTCGCAGGTGGGTGAGTAGATGCGAGCACGACCGCCGGGCCTGTGATGTGCTTCGTTGCGACCAAAACAGGGAACACAACTGCTCACGCGTCCATCGGGCTTTATCGACGGCCAGCACATAGAGCAAAGCCCGAGCCTGCCGCCGGGCGACAGTCCAGGGGCGCTTATCATAGCTGATTTGTGGTGGCCCAAGCAATCGAATCTGTAGGGCGCTCATAAGGCGCGCTCGTTTTCCGGGAGTAGGCAGAATACGTATTATTGACTCAGGTAAACCTGCGCGAGCAACTGCCTGTGATCATGACGAACAAAGGATTCCTGACAGCACGGCTGGTCGTGCCACTTACACGATTCTACCCTGTCCAATACAGGGGAGCAAACACCTGTCACACACCTGCCATGCTTCGTCAATAGGACACAGATTGGTATCAACGCAGGGCTGTTCCCGGTTTCGGCGTTGTCACACCGATCAATTACCCGCTTCTTCAAACATCAGCAGTGCGCAGGGCGTAGGTAAATTATTCACGCCCAGTTGCTTGCCGCTCTGCGGCATCCGCCAACGCAATCCTGAAGAAACGCCGCCATCCAGGTTGATGGCGTGCAACATTGCCAGATCAGGCTCCAGCAATCGCTGGGCGAAAGCATCCAGGCTCAGGGAACGCGGATTCACCACCCATACCCCCCGGCCCTCCCCATCGATCCCCACGGCAGTGCGCCGATCCACGGTGCTGGCATCGAGCCCGGCCACAGGTCGGCCGTTCCACAATAACGTGGGCCAGCCCTGAATACCCAGACGGCCGGGGCCCTGCAACTGTCGGGGGCGACGCGTAATATGGGTACCGCCGCGGCGAATGATCAGCACACTACCCCAGCCCGTACGTAGTGGTTGCAGGATCTTCCCATCAGCCATCAACAGGCCAATGTGCCGGTACAGACTCTCCTCCTGCAAATAAAAGCCACAATTCACCGCGGCAACGGCGCTTTCATTATCGCTGAGCCAGACGCCCACACTGCGGCTGCGATTGGGCTGCGATTCAAAGCGTGCCTCATAACGCACCCGCAACGGCCAGTGGCGCACTGCCACCAATCCATCGGCAGCCTGTAACGCCTGGGCGCCGGCGGAGATAGCCACCCATTCGCCTGCTGTATCCGGTGAATCCGACGCTGGAGGTGATGGCAGGTTCGGCCAGGCATCGGTTGTACACGCAGACATCAGCAGCAAAATCAGGAAGACAAGAAATCGCATGATAAAAGTATCGCCGATTCTGCAACCTTGAGCAAGCTTCTTTTTATGGCGGTCAACCCTCAAAAGCGCATCGCGTGTGTCTGTCGATCTTGGTTCGCGGTAGCCCACCATGCTAAAATCATTCTTTGGCATGACGATACAGGTGCGATCGCACGATCTTATCTGAGGGTGATCCCCTGTACCGTTACTCTCCGGCAAAGCAACATCAGTCAACCACATCATCCGTTGACCACAGCATGTTGCCTTCAATTTTCCTATGAACCGATCCACCCGTTTATTCATATTACGCCGCAAACGTCGACGCTGGGCCCGATCCCAATCTTCGGGCTGGCAGGTCACCGCCCGCGTAGGCGGCGTCGCCCTGGCACTTACCCTTCTCCTGCTCATCGGCATGGCCACCACTGCCGCGGCCATGGTGGGCGGCGTCTACTATTACTTCGCCCGCGATCTGCCTGATCCCAGCACCATCGTCGCCAAACAGGAAAGCTTCGAAACCGTCAAGATATACGATCGCACTGGCAAGCATCTGCTGTACGAGTCCATCGATCCTCGGCCCTTCCGCGGCGATCGTACTTATGTGACGCTGGATCAGATCAGCCCCTATCTCATCAACGCCACCGTGGCGCTGGAAGATCGCTCGTTCTGGACCAACCCCGGCGTCAATCCCCGTGGCATCGCCCGCGCTTTCCTGCAGAATCTGCAGGGGGGCAGCGTGCAGGGGGGGTCCAGCATCACCCAGCAGCTGGCCAAGAAAAACTTCTTCACGCTCGAAGAACAATATGCCCGCTCTTACACCCGCAAGATCAAAGAGGTCATCCTGGCTATTGATCTCACACGTCGTTACGACAAGAAGCAGATCCTGGAGTGGTATCTCAACAACAATTTCTACGGTAACTTCAGCTACGGCATTGAATCTGCGGCCAAGATCTATTTCGGCAAATCAGCGGCCGATTTGAACCTGGCCGAAGCGGCCATGCTGGCGGCCCTACCCCAGTTTCCCGGCCTCAACCCCATTCAGGCGCCTGATGATGCA
>JAJRXO010000149.1 GCA_024276255.1 Chloroflexota bacterium
CTCCACGGTTCCTGCTCCTATTGCCTGCGGGCGATAGAACAGGAATCAGAGGAGAAAAGGAGATACCATCCTGTCTTACACTGAATTATGTCTACCAACAGCGCCTCCATTGTCACCAACAGAAGATGGAACCGAGTCGATTTGCTCAAAATCCCCTCCTTGGGGTATACTCGTCGATTGGGCGCTCAGCGCGTCTTTCTCATCATATCCCATTTCTTCATTCCATCCCACACGTTTTCACTGGCCCCGAGCCTGTGCCCTTTGCGGGTGCTCCGGGTAATGTGAAAGCGGAGGCAAAACAAATCCAAGGAGAACTGACTATGGCTATCGTAAGCCTCAAGACCCTGCTCGAGGCAGGCGTCCACTTTGGGCATCGCACCAAGCGCTGGAATCCGAAGATGAAGCCTTTCATCTTCACCGAACGCAATGGTGTGCACATCATTGACCTGCAGCAAACGGTTTCGCAGCTGGAAAAAGCATTCAATTTTGTGCGCGACACCGTTGCCAATGGCGGCACGATCTTATTCGTTGGCACCAAACGCCAGGCGGCCGACATCATCGCCGCCGAAGCACAGCGCTGTGAAATGCCTTTCGTAAACAAACGCTGGCTTGGCGGCACCCTCACCAACTTCACCACCATTCGTTCCCGTGTCGATTTTCTCATCGAACTGGAACAGCGCCGTGATTATGGGGAATTCAATCGCCTGCCCAAAAAAGAAGCATTGAAACTGAATGAAATGATCGAACGCCTGAACCTGCGTGTTGGGGGCCTGCGTTCATTGCAGAAACTGCCCGACGTGGTGTTCATTGTGGATATTCGTCGCGAAGACCTGGCCGTCAAGGAGGCTGTCAAGCTGGATATCCCCATCGTGGCCGTGGTCGACACCAACTGCAACCCCGATCCCATCGATTACATCATCCCCTCCAACGATGACGCCATTCGCGCTATCAAGCTGATGGTCGGCAAGATCGCTGATGCCGTGATCGAGGGTCGCAACATGCGCGAAAGCCTGGCTGCCGAAGACGCCGCCGCAATTGCCGAGGCGTCGGATCAGGAAGGGCCTTACGGCCGTGCGCCTCTGCAGGAAGAACGCCCCGAAGATGAACTGTTGGGGCCTTCCACCCTGGCCAAACTGGCTGAAGGCCTGGGGGCTGATGACGAAGAATCCGCCAAAGCCGCAGCCACTCCCGCAAAGACAGAAGCAGCAAAAGCCAGCGAAAGCTAAGCTCCCTTCAGTAACTCGCAACCTCCGGGAACGGCCACCCACGCAGCAGGAATTTTGCTACGGACCACGAGTCGCCCGGAGGTTTTTTTACGCGCCTTACCCCGATTTTCACTCCCATTCATCCCTATCAGGAGATACAACATCATGCAAATCACAACCGCAATGGTCAAAGATTTACGCAAGGCCACAGGGGCCGGCGTACTGGAATGCCGTAAAGCCCTGGAAAATGCCAATGGCGATTTCGATCAGGCTGTGAACCTGCTGCGCGAAAAGGGCCTGGCCAAGGCGGCCAAGCGTGCCAATCGCGAAGCCAACGAAGGGCTGATCGGCAGCTACATCCACATGGGTGCCAAAGTCGCTGCCCTGGTTGAGGTCAACTGCGAGACCGATTTCGTGGCTCGCACCCCCGAATTTCAGTCCCTGGCCCATGATCTGGCCATGCACGTGGTGGCGGCCCGCCCCCAATTCCTCACTCCCGAGGACGTGCCGGCCGAGGTACTGGAGCAGGAAAAGGACATCTACCGCAAGCAACTGCTGGAAGAAGGCAAACCCGAGCAAATCATCGACCGCATCATCGAGGGTAAGTTGGCCAAATTCTACGAAGAGAGCTGCCTTATAGAGCAGCGTTTCGTGAAAAATCCTGATATCAAGATCAAAGATCTGGTAAAAGACCACATTGCCAAACTGGGCGAAAACATCCGTGTGCGCCGCTTTGTGCGCATGGAAGTGGGCGCCTGAGCAGGGAAGATATCCCATGTCTGACGTCAAATATCGACGTATTTTACTCAAGCTCAGCGGCGAGGCCCTGGCCGGCCCCAATGGCTTTGGCATCGATCCTGAGCAGGCCGAGATCCTGGCCGAGAAGGTCAAGCGCGTATCCGATATGGGCGTGCAGGTAGCGGTAGTGATCGGCGCCGGCAATCTCTGGCGCGGCAAGCAGGGCCTGGCCCACGGCATGGAACGCGCCACTGCCGATCACATGGGCATGCTGGCCACGGTCATGAACGCCCTGGCCTTGCAGGATGCTCTGGAACGCGCCGGTGTTGTCACCCGTGTGCAGACTGCCATCGAGATGAAGGCCATTGCCGAACCCTACATCCGCAAGCGCGCCATCCGGCACCTTGAAAAGGGGCGTGTGGTCATCATTGGCGCCGGTACGGGCAACCCCTACTTCACCACCGACACCGCCGGCGCTTTGCGAGCCATGGAGATCGACGCCGAGGTAATGATCAAGGCCACCAAGGTGGACGGCGTCTATGACGGCGATCCGCGCAAGAATCCGGACGCCCGGCGCTACGATCGTCTGCGCTACATGGAGGCGCTTAACCAGCGGCTGGAAGTGATGGATGCCACGGCCATGACCCTGTGCATGGATCATGATCTGCCCATCATCGTATTGAATCTGTGGCAGGAAGGCATGCTGGAAAAAGCCGTACGCGGCGAACCTGTGGGCACGCTGATTTATCACTAGCCATTCAGGCCGGGCAAGATCACTTGTCCGGCTTGTGTGTTTATACGTGCATGATTTACACTATAAGCATCTGGCTATGCTGAACCGCACCATCGGACATGACATTGCTGTGCTCAGAAAGGCCATGTCTGCCGCATGACAACGACGTTGCCGTGGAGGTTTGCCCATGTTAAATGAAGTCAAGCAAGATGCCACCGAGCGTATGGATGGCGCCATTCGGGCGCTGGTCAGCGATCTGTCCGCCATCCGTACAGGCCGCGCCTCACCTGCTTTGCTGGACCATGTGCAGGTGGAATACTACGGCGTGCCCACGCCCATCAACCAGCTTGCCGTGATCACGATCCCCGAACCGCGGTTGATCGCCATCCGGCCCTTCAGTCCCGGTGATATCGGCACCATCGAACGCGCCATCCTCAAATCCGATCTGGGTCTTACCCCCTCCAACGACGGTAAGATCATCCGCCTGACGATCCCCCAGTTGACCGAGGATCGTCGGCGAGAGCTCAGCCGGCAGGTAAAACGCAGGGTAGAAGAGGCGCGTGTGGCAATACGCAATATCCGCCGCGATGCGATCTCTGATCTACGTGATTTTGAGAAAGAAAGCATGATCACCGAAGATGATCTACGGTTGGGCTACGAACAGATTCAGGAATTGACGGACGATTTCATCAAGCGCATCGATGAAATCGGTGACGCCAAGATCGCCGAGATCATGGAAGTTTGATCCTGCCTACTCCTCCTGCCAGAACGAGCCTTGCAGAATGACTCAGCCCCAACAAAACCCTGAAGTTTCACTGGTCCCCGACCGGCCGGTGCCCCAGCATATTGGCATCATCATGGATGGTAATGGTCGTTGGGCCAAGGCGCGGGGATTGCCGCGGCAGGCCGGACATCGCGCCGGCACCAAGAATATCCGTCGCGTTCTCGAAGAAGCGGTACGGCTGGGCATCAAGGTGCTTACGGTGTATGCCTTCAGTACCGAAAACTGGGGCCGACCTCAGGAAGAAGTGAAACACCTGATGTGGCTGATCAGCAAGAGCATTCAGGATGAACTGGACGAGCTTGATGCCAACGGTGTGCAGATCCGGCATAGCGGCCGCATGGCGGGTGTGAATCCGCAGTTACAAAAAGATATCCGCTGGGCCATCGAGCGTACCCGACACAACGATCGCATTATCCTCAACGTGGCCTTTAATTATGGGGGCCGGGCCGAGATCGTCGATGCTGTGCGCCATATTATCGAGGATCAGGTTCCGCCGGAAGAAGTAGATGAAGCGTTGATCTCCAGCTATCTTTACACCGCCGGTCTGCCCGACCCCGATTTGATCATTCGCACCGGCGGCGAATATCGCCTGTCGAACTTCCTCACCTGGCAGGCTGCCTATGCCGAGTATTATGCCACACCGGTATTCTGGCCTGATTTTGATGAGGCCGAATTGCGGCGAGCTGTGGCTGTTTACCAGGGGCGCGAGCGACGATTTGGCCTGGTGAAATAGACATTCATGTTGCAACAACGTGTTCTCAGCGCCGTGATCCTGATCCCGCTGGTGGCCGTTATCTGGTGGCTGGGCGGTTGGGTGTTTGGCATGTTTATGGCCCTGTTTACGGCTGTGGCCGCCTGGGAATTGCTGCGACTGCTGCAACGCGAGGATTTTTTCCAGCCGATTTGGGGGCTGGCACTGCCGTTCGCTGCCATCCTGGTGCTGGAGGCCATGCTGGAGGCCGACAGTCAGCGCCTGGAATTACTGATTGGCTTTGCTGTACTGGCGGGGCTGCTGGTGGCCCTGTTTTTGCAGCGGCCGCGAGCGGCCAGCGATATGTTGCTCAGCCTGGCCGCGGCGCTGTATCTGGGCATAACCATGCGTTTTTTAGTACAGATGCGCCTGCTGCCTGATCATGGCCGCGAGTGGGTGGCCCTGGCGGCGGTGACCACCTGGATTACGGATACAGGGGCGTATTTTGTGGGCCGCAGCCTGGGCCGACATAAATTATGGCCGCGTATTAGCCCCAAAAAAACCTGGGAAGGCTGGTTCGGGGGCTTGTTGGCGGGTACGCTGGTCGCCATGTGGCTGGCCCCCTATCTCATCCCGAACCTGCAATGGTGGCAGGGTGTGGGGGTGGGATTGGCGGTAGGGATCGGCGGGCCTTTTGGCGACCTCAGCGAATCTTTATTCAAGCGCCAGGTGGGCGCCAAAGATTCATCCCGGCTTATCCCCGGCCACGGCGGTTTTTTCGACCGCATCGATTCCTTTATTTTTGTGGCGCCCCTGCTGTATGCCCTGGCGCTGTGGTGGAGATAGGGACTGGGACGCTGGCAGGCCAACTTGTCAGCGTTTATTTGACTTCCACATAGGGCCGGAGCCGGGCCAGGGTTTTTTCGCCAATGCCCTTCACTCGCAGCAGATCCTCCACCTGACTGTAGGGGCGTTGCTCGATGATGGCCTGCGCGGTCTTGGGGCCGATGCCCGGTAAGGCCTCCAGCTCGTCTGCGGTGGCGGTGTTGAGATCAACAGGAGCCGGGGGCGCAGGGGTGGGCTTGTCGGCCGCGGACCGGGGCGGGTTGCTCATCTGCGAGAGATTTACGGCGTTGGTATCATCATTCCGATCGGGCACATAGACCTGCTCGCCGTCGCTGAGGGGATGGGCGAGGTTGATGGCGATGAGATCGGCATCGGCGGTGGGGCCGCCGGCCGCGGTCACGGCATCATCCACAATGCTGTCCGCGGGTAGACGATAAACGCCGGGAGCGCGCACCGCGCCGCTCACGTAAACA
>JAJRXO010000150.1 GCA_024276255.1 Chloroflexota bacterium
GGCCTGCTGTTCCTGCAGTGAGAGGTGATGCACCTCCTGCACGTGCTGGCTGATCAGGCTCGGATCCACGCCCAGGTCGGCAGCGATCGTATGCAGCTCGGCTTCCGACGGCGGCCACACATCCGGGGCAATGCCACCCAGAATCAGCATGCCCTTGATCTCATTGCCAGCCCGGATGAACCCCCGCGCACACAGCAGGCCCAGATGGCTGGGTTGAAACCGCGGCATCAGCGACGGCATGTGTGCCAATTTGGCCCAGTGCTGCATACAGCGCTTGTGCGCATTGGGAGACTGCTCGGCCGCCAGGAAATAGCCGCAGGGATTGCTGGGCCGGCTGACGGCATGGCCCTCCAGATCGGTGATCAGCGCCATCACGCCCAGGAGCTCTGCAAAGCCATCCAGAATGAGCTGGACGCAATCCAGGGGTAGTAGCCGTTGCAGGTTTATGTCTATAGCCGGGCTGATATCGCCATTCGGCGGCGCTTCTGCCGGCCTGCCAAAGGCAAAGCCATGACTCTGCAACCAGGTTTCGATTTGATGACGCGGAAAGCGCCACTGGTTCCCCACCTTGACGGCAGGAATTCGTCCCTGATCGGCCATACGATAGACCGTGGTGCGATCTACCTGCAGGATTTCGGTTAGCTGGCGGGTAGTCAATAATTCGGACATGCGAATATACCGGTTGAGGTGTTAATTGATTCACTAATCTGTGAACAGGATAACACCATTGCGGAATTCTGACTATGATCTGCGTCATATTCGGTCAGATTTGATGCACTATTTGCAGCATTTCCCGCTTTCTGCAACAGCATCCACAGGCCGAGCAGCAATACCAGCCTATCGGCGCAAGGAGTCGCGACGAAATCTGTTCTGTAGTGTTTCATGGTCATTATATGCATTTTTTCTGCAATTACAACCAACAATCATAATATCGATAGTTTTTCAGTTATTGCAATTTCACGGCAATAATGACATTTTTATTCGGGTTATGATGAAGATCATACAATAAAACCATTAATCATCCTATAATGTTAATATAATCACATTCGGTTTTCCGGATGTTTGCCACTATCAATATCCTGTTCGCTGCGCCAACGAGGCAGGCGTCATGGTAAAAGGAAGCAAAAGGCCTATGAAAAACAAAAACTGGTGGGTGGTCGGCGCTCTGATCACATTGATCATCCTTATCGTGCCGATCGCCTTTTTTGTTCCCAAATCGAATGCTGTGAAAATCGACGATCCCTGGGCACATATGCCCCGGCATCCCATCCCCACCGACCATACAGGTTTAATCCAGGGGCCTTTCGAAAGTGGCAGCGATGTCACCCGGGCCTGTCTTCAATGCCACCCTGAAGCTGGCGAAGATATGCTGCACAACAATCACTTTACATGGACGCACGGCCCCTATGATGTTCCCGGCCATGAGGAGCCTGTGTATACAGGCAAGAAGAATGTGATTAACAATTTTTGCATAACGATTGAGCCGAACTGGCCGCCCTGCACTGCCTGTCACGCTGGCTATGGCTGGGAAGACAGTGATTTCGACTTCAGCGATCCGGGCAATGTCGATTGTCTGGCCTGCCATGACACCACGGGTCTCTATGTCAAAGCCAACTCTGGATACCCGGCTCAGGGCGTCGATCTGGTCGACATCGCCAAACATGTGGGCAATCCCACCCGCCTGGACTGCGGCGCCTGTCATTTTCGCGGTGGCGGTGGCGATGCTGTCAAGCATGGCGACCTGGACAACTCGCTAATCAATCCGTCTGACGATCTGGATGTCCACATGGGCAGATATAATTTCGTGTGCACCGACTGCCACCGCTACGAGGGCAATCATGTTTACAGCGGCCGTTCGATCAGCGTGAGCCTGGATAATGAAAACCAGACGCGCTGCACCGATTGTCATGCACAGAAACCTCACACTGACGACCGACTCAACCTGCATACTGATAGCGTCGCCTGCCAGACCTGCCACATCCCGGCTTTTGCTCGCAAAGAAGCGACGAAAATGTGGTGGGATTGGTCCAAAGCGGGAGACGATACTCGACCCCAAAATCCACATGAATATCTCAAGATCAAGGGTGAGTTTATCTATGAAAAGAATGTGATCCCCGAATACGCCTGGTACAACGGCGTTGTCAAAGATCGTTATCTGATCGGAGACAAGATCGATCCCGATGTCGAGACCGTTCTCAACATGCCCGCGGGCAGCATCGATGATCCCAACGCCAGGATATTCCCCTTCAAAGTACATCATGCTACGCAACCGTACGACAAGGTGTATGATATCTTGCTGACGCCCAAGACCTTCGGCGAGGACGGTTATTGGACAGACTTCGACTGGGATAAGGCCCTGCGCATCGGTGCGGAGGCGCATGGTTTGCCCTACAGCGGCGAATATGGATTTGCTCCCACCGCCATGTATTGGCCCACGACGCACATGGTGGCGCCCAAGAAAGATGCCTTGCAGTGCAACGCCTGTCACACGCCGGACGGTACGCCGGGGCGTCTGGACTGGAAAGCGCTTGGTTACGATGGTGATCCCATGTTCTTCGGCAGCCGCAAGCTCGAACGTAGCGTCGCTGACGTCCAGAATGGAGGTGCACAATGATGCCGCTTCGATTGAAACGCACCCTTTTCCTCGTGATGCTGGCCCTGCTCCTGGCCCTCATGGCCGTGGGCACGGTGGCCGCCCAACCTTCGCCGATCCATCCCACCTTTCCCCTGCTGGATGAAGACGGCGTCAACGTCCTGGTTTCGGGCAAGCCCGTCTCCACCATGCGAACCTGTGGGGGCTGCCACAATACCGATCTAATCGAAAAGCATGGTTTTCACAGTCGTGTGGGCCTGGATGAGCTGACCGTCCCTGGTGCAGCGCCAAGCGGACGCCCATGGGACATCAGCAACGGGCTTTTTGGCATGTGGGACGCCATTCTCTATCGCTATCTCAGCCCCAGGGGCGATACCATCATAGACCTGGGCACGGCTGACTGGATCAAGACATACGGTCAACGCCACGCCGGTGGCGGGCCTGCCGTCACGGCCCGCACTGGCCAGCCGCTGACCGCGCTTAAACCCGACGCCGGCAATCCCGAAACGGCGACCCATGATGCTGCCGCGGGTGAGCTCAAGGCCTGGGATTGGCAGGCATCGGGGGTGGTGGAAAACAACTGCTTCCTCTGCCACACTCCCCATCCTGATAACGCCTCGCGTATCGATGCCCTGCAGCGAGGTCAGTTCGGCTGGGCCGACACCGCCACCCTGCAGAGCGAGGGCATCGTCAGCCGGCAGGGTGATGCCTGGGTGTACAATCCCGACGCCTTCGGCGACGACGGCAAGCTGAAAGAAGAATATGTCAAGCTGCAGAGCCCCTCATCCGACAACTGCGGTCAGTGTCACGGCAAAGTCTTCGTGGACACGGAGTCGTTCCTTTCTTATGATGACCTGGCAAAGGATAACTGGACGACGCTGCGAACCGGACAGATATTCTCAGGGCAACGCATCTCCGACAGCGCCCTGAATCTTGCCCACAAGGATCAGTTGACCCGCTCATGGGATGTGCATGCCGAGCGCAATCTCAAATGCACCGACTGCCATTATTCAATCAACAACCCCGCCTACTACCAACCCCCGGCCGAGCTCACGCCCAAACATCTCACCTTTGAACCACGCCGGGTGGATATCGCTGACTACCTGCAAAACCCCAGCCATGATCTGGCTCACGGCCCCCAATTCAAAGCTGAGACCAACACCCTGATAACTCAGAGCATGCGCCGTTGTGAGTCCTGCCACGATTTCAAATCGACGCACACCTGGCTGCCCTACGAAGACAAGCACAGCGCCAGTCTCAGTTGCGAAGCTTGTCATATCCCCAGTATTCATGCCCCGGCCATTGCTCAGAACGACTGGACGGTGGTCGATACGACGGGCAAGGGCATCGTCAGCTTCCGGGGCGTCGCAGGTGACGGTGATCCTCAGAACGCCCACAACCTTATCGAGGGTTACAGGCCCATTCTCTTCCCGCGCTACGGCGTCGATGGCAGGGCTCGCCTGGCGCCATACAACCTGGTGACCTCCTGGTATTGGGTATATGGTGATCCGGCGCGGCCTGTTCGTCAGCAGGATCTGCAGAAGGCTTTTCTGATCGATGGTCAGTATAAAGCGGAGATCGTGGCCGCCTTCGATGACAATGGCGATGGTGTGTTGGACAAAGCAGAGTTACGCATCGACACGGAAGGCAAACAGCAGGCGGTAAAGGCGCAGCTCGAAGTCCTGGGCTTGCAAAACCCACGTATCGATGCCGAAGTAACACCTTACAGCCTTTCTCATGATGTCACCTATGGCGATTTTGCGATCAGAGACTGTAAGACCTGCCATAGCGATGATTCGCTGGTGTCGCAACCGATGCTGTTGGCTTCTTACATCCCCGGAAATGTGCAGCCGCACCTGCTCAAGGACGCCAACATGGAGCCGGCGGGCGAACTTGTGGTCGACGAGCACGGCGCCCTTTACGCCGTGCCGCTCACAGCCAAAGAAAGTCTTTATCTTCCGGGCCATGATCGCGTGAAGTGGATCGACTGGTTGGGTATCGTCATGCTCCTGACTGTGTTCGCAGGCGTTGTCGTGCATGGGGGACTCCGCCTTTATGCCGATGCCCATCGTGCGCACACGCATCACAAAGTCGCCACCCGCAAGCTCTACCTCTACACCTTCTACGAACGATTGTGGCATTGGCTGCAAGCCCTGGCCATCCTCCTTCTGATCCTCACGGGGATCGTCGTGCATCGTCCCGACATGTTTGGCTCCGTTGATCTGGGCGTCGTCGTGCCCGTGCACAATGTCTTGGGCTTTCTACTCCTCTTCAATGCCTTCTTCTCCCTGTTCTATTTCGTGGTCGGACGAAGCATCAAACAGTTCTTGCCTGAGCC
>JAJRXO010000151.1 GCA_024276255.1 Chloroflexota bacterium
GCACCCTCGGAGGGATTCGAACCCCCAACCTACGGTTCCGAAGACCGTTGCTCTAACCGTTGAGCTACGAGGGCATAAGGTTGTCGATATTCCTCATAATGCAAGTATAGATTTCCCGGCCTTTGCTGTCAAACCGGAGATACCTCGGGTGTGTCCCAGGAGTTGGGGAGACGCAAGCTCACGATTCCAGCTGTAAAACCGGGACAGCCCCCCTGGTCTACCGGTCTCCTGGTTTCCTGGTTTACTGGTTTCCTTGTCTACTTGTTTCCCTCTTTCTCTTCAGTAAAAACCAGTAAATGGCTGTGGACCGGTATAGTTACAATCGTCCCTGCTTTGGTATAATGCAGATTATGGAAGCTGTCTCGCTGCCCGATCACCTGCATAATGCCCTGCAACATCTCAACGAGATCGGCATGGCCATCAACCGCGCCCGGTACCAGCAGCAGGATATGTCCGACATCTTGCGGCTGGTGGGACAGAGCGCGCTGACCCTGGTCACGCAGCAGAGCAGCCCCGACCGCGCCTCCTCGGTGATCTACACCTACGATGCCAACACCGATGCCTTTGAGCTGGAATCACGCGTGGCTGTCGGGCGCACCCCCGAGAGCGGACAATCGGATTTGCCGCGGGCAACGGGCCTGGGGCGCCGGGCCATGCGGCGCCGCCGGCGCGTGCTCAGCTATGAAGAGGCTGATCTCGCCCTGCATCCCGCCTGGACGCAGATAGGGGCGAGGGTGGGTGTGTGCTACCCGCTGATCGTGGCCGACCGCCCTGTGGGCACGTTGTATGTGTATTTGCATGACGAGCGCCAGCTATCGGTGCTGGAATTGCTGCTGCTCGACAATTTTGCGCAGCAGGCCGCCACTGCCATCGATCAGATTCAGCAAATCGGGCAGGTGCAGCGCCATCTGCAACGCAAAGAAGAGGAACTGCAACGTCTACGACGGGCCAATCTATTGCTCTCATCCCGCTTGCGCCTGCAGGAAACCCTGGAAGCCATCCTGCAGATGGCGCTGTAAGTCACCGGCGCCCGTTACGGCATTTTTCGGCTCGTCGATCGCCGACACCAGCGCTTGATCACCCAGGCTGTAGCTGGCGATCGGCTGGCCCAACCCGCGGTCGAAGCCCTGCCGATTAACGAAAACACCATAACCGGCTGGGTGGCCGTGCATCGACAACCCCTGCTGATCCCGGACATCATGCACAGCTCGTGGGCCAATCGTTACTATCCGCTCGACCGCGAGCTGACCATGCGCTCGGAGCTGGCTGTGCCCTTACTCAACGCCGCTGGCCGCCTTGAGGGCGTGCTCAATCTCGAAAGTCCGCAGACCGGCGCTTTCAGCGAGGATGATCGCATTTTACTGCAAAGTCTGGCCACGCAGGCAGTCATCGCCATTCAAGAAGTGCGCCTGCTCGACGCCCTGCAGGAAGTTTCCCGGCGTTTACTCACCGAGTCACCTCAAAACGTATTCCGGCGTATTGTGGCGATTGCCAGCGAACGACTCGATGCCGCCACCAGCGCCCTGTGGTTGCGTCATGAGGATGAGCTGGTGCTGGCTGCTGTCGACCGCGGTTACAGGGTCGGCGATCGTATCCCCCTGGCCCATAGCCTTACCGGCCAGGCGCTTTTGCAGCGCCGCACGCTTTTCTGTCCCGACATCCAGCAGGACGAGCGCTTCGCTCGCCCCGAACAGGCGCGTATCCACGGCTGGCGGCAGGCGCTGATCGCCCCCCTGCTCACCGGCGAACATGAAGAGGCTGTGGGCGCGCTCAGCGTTTATAGCAGCGACGATCATTTCCAACCCGATGATTGGGCGTTGAAGGTGCTGACGCTGCTGGCGCATCAGGCGGCGCTGGCCGTGCGCCATGCCGAGCATCAGCGAGCGCTGCGGCTGGCACAGGAGCAGCAGGCCATTGCCGAGACCTTCGCAGCCGTAGGCGATATCGCCGCCAACCTGATGCATCGCCTCAACAATAAGATCGGCATCATTCCCGTACGGGTGGATGGCATGCGCGACAAGGCCGCAGACGTGTTGCTTCAGCATCCCTATCTGGCCCGCAACCTCGATGCCATCGCAGAGAGCGCGGTTGAGGCCATGCAGATCATGAGCGAAAACCTCAGCTATTTGCGACCCATCGATCTGGCGCCGGTCAACGTGGCCGCCACCGTGGCCGAGGCCCGCCAGCAGGTCGATTGGCCCGAAGGTGTGCAGTTGCACGTGCAGGGGCTGGCATCGCTGCCCGCGGTGTGGGCAGGGCGTCGCCGCCTGGCGTTGGTGTTTAGCAATCTGTGGGAAAATGCCATGGCAGCCATGCAGAAACAGGGTGAGATCTTCGTCAGCGGGGAGCAGATCGGCAGCTGGGTGCAGATCAGAGTGAGGGATAACGGTCCCGGTATCGATCCCCGACTGCACGAACGCATCTTCGAGCTAAATTATTCGGGCGCCAGCTCCCGCAGCGGCAAGCTGGGCTTTGGCTTGTGGTGGGTAAAAACACTCATGGCCCGATTTGGCGGTCGCGTGTGGGTTGAAAGCGACGGCCAGCACGGCGCCACGTTTATCCTGCAACTTCCCCTGGCAAAGCAATGAACGAACTCCCCCGTGCGCTCGTGGTAGAAGACGATCTGGCCTGGCAGCAAATCCTGGTGGAGCTGCTGGCAGATGCCGGATTCCAGGTCGACGTGGCTGCCGACGCCGGCACCGCCCTGGCGCGGTTGCGCGCGGTGCCCCATCGCCTGGCTGTGGTTGATCTGTCGCTGGCTGCGGTCGACCATCGCAATCGTCAGGGGCTGGATGTGCTGACAGCGGTGCAGACGCATGATCCCGGCTGCACCACGATCCTGCTTACCGGTTTCGCCACCGTCGAGCTGGCTGTCAGCGCGCTCAATGACTACGGCGCCTTCACCTGTCTGCGCAAGGAATCATTCCGGCGGCGGGAATTCCGCCAGTTGCTGCGGCAGATCCTGGCCCAGCCGCCGGTGGCTGCCTCCACCGCCCCGAGTCCTTCCCCCCGTCCTGCGACCCCGCCGACGGTATCTGAGCACTCGGCTCATATCCTGGTGCTCGATGATGATGCCGGCTGGCGCAGTGTGCTCAGCGAATTGCTGGCAGATGCCGGGCATCGGGTGATTGTTTGCGGGGCTTATGGCGAGGCCCTGGCCGCCATCCAGCGTCAGAATATTGATCTTGCTATCGTGGATCTGGCATTACGCCCCAGCGCCGGTATTGATCCGTCCTCGGGCGGCTATCGCCTGCTGCGACACTTGCAGCATCGCAACATCCCCACGCTGGTGCTCAGCGGCATGGCGTCGCCACACGAAATCGAGCAGGTTTATGCCACCTATGCCATCCACAGTTTTCTGGAAAAGCAGAGCTTTAATCGTCAGACGTTTTGGCAGGCAGTCGACGCCGCATTGGCTACAGCTGCTCCCTCACTGCTGACAACGCTCACGGGTCGTGAACAGGAGGTGCTCGCCCTGATGGCTCAGGGACTGAGCAACAAGGAGATCGCCCGCGAATTGGTTATCTCACCCAATACCGTCAAGCGCCACACCCTGGCAGTTTTCAGCAAGCTGGGTGTGAACAGCCGCGCCGCGGCCGTGGCTGTTTATCTTCATGCCTCACCTCAAACATCCCGTGGCGGCGACTGAACTGTCAAGCGCATTTGCATATCCACCATAACATGCAAAGGAGTGCCTTCATGTACCAACTTTATCTCATGCGTCATGCCAAATCCAGTTGGGCTCCAGGCTATGCCAGCGATTTCCGGCGACCGCTGAATCGGCGCGGGCAACTGGATGCCCCACTTATGGGACGGTGGCTGCAAAAGCAGGCCATTCAACTCGATTTGATCCTGGCATCGCCAGCTGAACGCGCTCGTCAAACAGTGGCAGGTGTGGTGGAGGGCCTGGGCTACGAAGGAGATATCTGGTGGGAGGAGCGCATATATGATGCCTTTGCTGATGATCTGCTCGATATCATCAGTACCATTCCTGATGATTATGGCCGTGTGCTCATGGTGGGTCATAATCCCGGCTTCAGCGATTGCGTGACCTCTCTCAGCGGGGAGATGATCAACATGCCTACGGCCGCCATCGCTGCCATTGGCTTGCCCGTGGAGCATTGGCGGGCGGTGCGCCCTGGCGGGGGAACCCTGCTCTGGCACATGACCCCCAAAACACTGAAATGAAGGGAGCAGGGGTCGGGCTGTCGTTATTTCGGAATCTTCTCGTTATCCCAGCTTGTAATCATCCTCTTTTTTGTGCTAAGATGCGGGTACTCCGCACTTATTTCAAAGGTTGAATCATGGCCAAAACAACAAAATCCAAAAGCGCCAAACGCAAACGTAAACAACGTCGCCCCAATATCCCCAACTACACTGGTCCCAGCGATGCGCCCGTGGCTGCTTCGCAAGCCAAAGCCAAAACGCGTGTGAAAGCGGCGCCGGTGGTGGCCAAGCGCACAGAGGTCGACTTCGCCACGGAATATCATTATGTGGTCAACGATCTGCGCATGATGGTAATTGTGTCCACCCTCATGATTATTTTACTAC
>JAJRXO010000152.1 GCA_024276255.1 Chloroflexota bacterium
GTCAATGAATCAACGTGTAAACGTTTTTCAGTCCTTATCTCTTCTTATGTATACTTATTTCTCACTCAACATGTAAACATATTTCAGGACTTGACACTTGACACCTACTCCCTACTCCCTACTCCCTACTCCCCAAAAAGCCCTGTGGGTTATAATCCGACTTGCAAATCCCTATTTCCCGCTTCATTTCTCCAGGAGGATCACTTATGCGCTTGCAGAACAAAGTTGCCCTCATCACCGGCGCCAGCAGCGGCATCGGCCGCGAAACGGCTCTGCTGTTCGCTCAGGAAGGCGCCAAGATCGTTGTCGTCGACATCAATGACGCCGGTGGCGCTGAAACCGTGTCGCTCATCCAGGAACAGGGCGGCGAAGCCATCTACGTGCATGCCGATATCTCGCGGGCCGCTGACTGCGAAGCCATGGTGCAGCAGGCCGAGGAAAAGTTCGGCCAGCTCAATATCATGTTCAACAACGCCGGTATCATGCACAGCCGGGATGACGACGCCGTCAACACGGACGAATCCGTCTGGGATCTGACCATGGCTATCAACGCCAAGGGCGTGTTCCTGGGCTGCAAATACGGCATCCCCGCGTTACGACGGGCCGGCGGCGGCTCCATCATCAACACCGCCTCGTTTGTGGCCCTGGTGGGCGCTGCCACCCCGCAGGTGGCGTACACCGCCAGCAAAGGCGCTGTGCTGGCGCTTACCCGCGAGCTGGCCGTGGTGCATGCCCGCGAAAACATCCGCGTGAACGCCCTCTGCCCGGGCCCCCTGCACACGGAATTGCTGATGAAATTCCTCAACACCGAGGCCAAAAAGCACCGCCGCCTCGTGCACATCCCCATGGGGCGATTTGGCCAGGCCAGGGAGATGGCCTACGCGGCCCTGTACCTGGCCTCAGACGAAAGCTCGTATGTCACCGGCACCGAATTTGTGGTGGATGGCGGCATCACCGCTGCCTACGTCACCCCGGAATAGCCAGCAGACCTGCCCCCTCCCCGTCCGCACCCAAGTGCCCATTCTGGGGAGGCGCAGGAGGGGGCATAAGGCGTCACTTATGAGTTATGCTTGAGCAGGAGGATTGACACAGTGGGGCAGGGGACGCCCCCGCAGCCCTGCCAGTAAATTATCCACCGCCATGTCGGCCATGCGCAGCCGCGCCGACAGGCTGGCGCTGCCGATATGCGGTAGCACCACCACATTGCGCAGCCGCAGCAGCGGGTGATCGGCCGGCAGCGGCTCCGGCGTGGTCACATCCAGGCCGGCGGCGGCGATTTCACCTGACCGAAGCGCGTTCAGCAGTGCATCCTGATCGACCACCGCCCCGCGGGCAGTATTGATGAGGATAGCGCTGTCCTGCATGCGTCGCAGGGCCGCGGCATCGATGAGGTGGTGGGTGTCGGGGGTGTAGGGGCAGTGCAGGGTGACGATGTCGCTACGGGCCAGCAGGGTCTCGAGCGGCACCCAGGTTGCGCCCAGGTCATCGGCCCTGGGGCTGGGGCGAGGGTTGAAATACAGCAGCTCGGTATCGAAGCCGCGCAGGCGGCGGGCCACGGCGACGCCAATACGCCCTAATCCCAGGATACCTA
>JAJRXO010000153.1 GCA_024276255.1 Chloroflexota bacterium
AAGCTGCCTACAGCCACATCGGCAGCTTCCGTCACATCGGAAATGGTGAGGTTGGCCACGCCTTTGTCGGCGATAACCTGCCGGGCTGCGTCGATGAGATGTTGTCGACGGCGTTGGCGACGCCGTTCACTTCGGGAAGTAGATGGTTGCTGATTCATGGTGAATGAGTGTTCTTAAATTGAATAATGATTCATATTTTGAATTATAGATCAGGTTTTTGAATCTGTCAAATTCCCGCAGACGGTTTTGCTCGTTTGGGATCGCGCCTGTGCTTGCCGTACAATGGTACCGGCAACGTAACTGCCGGGCTGTTCGGCCCGGCCATCAAAACGCCTTCGTAAAGGGTGCCGGAAGCCGGAAAAGGGGGAAAGACTGCCGAGTCCATTCGGCAACCCCGATTCGGTGACAGGTGCATCACTCCTGATACCAGCTACCACTCCGGAGGCGACTTATCGCACATCTTTCAGTGAGACTCCCTATGGAATATCGCAGACTGGGCCGCACAGGCCTCAAGGTATCTGAACTCTGCCTGGGCTCCATGCAATGGGGCTGGACAGCAGATGAAGCAACTGCCTTCGCAATCATGGATGAATTCATCGCCGCCGGCGGCAATTTCATCGACACGGCCAACATTTACTCGCGCTGGGTCGACGGCAATCCCGGCGGCGTGTCCGAGGAGATCATCGGGCGCTGGATGAAAGCACGGGGAAATCGTCGTGATATTGTGCTGGCGACCAAGGTGCGCGGTTCCATGTGGGACGGCCCCAATGGTCAGGGCCTGAGCCGGCATCATATCATGCGGGCAGTCGAGGACAGCCTGCGGCGCCTGCAAACCGACACCATCGATTTGTATCAGATCCACTGGGATGATCTGGAAACGCCGATGGATGAGACGCTGCGAGCGCTCGACGATCTGGTGAGGGCGGGCAAGGTGCGCTATCTCGGATGTTCCAATATCTCGGCCTGGCGACTGATGAAAGCCCTTTGCATCAGCGACAAATT
This sequence comes from Chloroflexota bacterium, assembly GCA_024276255.1. Taxonomy (GTDB): domain Bacteria; phylum Chloroflexota; class Anaerolineae; order J102; family J102; genus JAADGC01. The sequence goes on from JAJRXO010000153.1 coordinate 1,003, forward strand.
GCACCTGGCCCGCTATGACAGCGTGCAACCGCATTACAACCTTGTGTATCGGCAGGAGTTCGAGACGGAATTGAAAGCCCTGTGCGAGAGCGAGAATATAGGCGTGATCCCCTACAGCCCCCTGGCCGGCGGCTTTCTGACCGGCAAATATCAATCCGACGCCCCTCCGCCCGACTCGGCCCGCCAGGAAGGCATCAAGCGTCGCTATTTCAACGAGCAGGGGTGGCGCACCCTGGCTGCTGTGGAGAAGATCGCCGCCCGCCGCGGGGTCACTACCCTGCAGGTGGCGCTTGCCTGGCAGCTCACTCAGCCCATCATCACCTCGCCCATCATCGGCGCCAACACGGTGGAGCAACTGCACGAAAGCCTGGGTGCCGTGGGCCTGCGTTTGAGCGAGGAAGAGATGGCGGCCCTGGATGAAGCCAGCAAGTAGTTCAAAGTTGTCATACTCCGGGAGATGCCTGGACGCGTGGGCCAAACCCATCTGCGCGTGAGCACCCCCCGGCATAGATCAGCAAGAATCTCAGGAGGTTGCAGATGACAAAACTCTGGGGTGGCCGTTTTAGCGGCGATGTGGATCCCCTGATGGATCGGCTCAATCAATCCATTGCTTTTGACGCCCGCCTGTGGGAGGCTGACATTCGCGGTTCGCAGGCCTGGGCGCAGGCCCTGGTGGAGGCTGGCGTGCTCAGTCCCGAGGAGAGCCAGCAGATCATTGCCGGGCTTGATCGGGTGTACGATGAATGGGCGCGCGGCGATTTTCGCGTCCAGCCCGGCGATGAGGACATCCACACGGCTATCGAGCGGCGTTTGACCGAGATCATCGGCCCCCTGGGAGGCAAGCTGCACACCGGCCGCAGTCGCAACGATCAGGTGGCAACCGATCTGCGTCTGTATCTGCTCGATGCCGCCGACACGCTGGAATCGCATCTCAGCCACTTGCAACGGGCGCTGGTGGAGCAGGCCCAGCACACCATTGATCTGATTATGCCTGGCTACACCCACCTGCAGCCTGCCCAACCCGTACGTTTTGCGCAGTGGCTGCTCAGTTATTTCTGGATGTTGCAACGTGATTGGACGCGGCTGGAAGATCTACGGCGCCGCGTGGATGTGATGCCCTTGGGCGCGGGCGCGCTGGCCGGCACCCCTCTCGCTATCGACCGGATGGCGCTGGCCGAGCGCCTGGGGTTCAGCCATATCAGCATGAACAGCATGGATGCAGTGTCTGATCGAGATTTTGTGGCCGAGTTTCTGTTCTGGGCGGCGCTGCTGGGCGTCCACCTCAGTCGCCTTAGCGAGGATCTGATCCTGTTTTCGAACCCCGCCCTGGGTTTTGTGCGCCTCAGCGATGCCTACACCACCGGTTCCAGCCTGATGCCGCAGAAGAAAAACCCCGACGCCTTTGAGCTCGCCCGCGGCAAGAGCGGTCGCCTGATCGGACATCTCACCGGTTTTCTCAGCACCCTCAAGGGCCTGCCAGCCACATACAACAAGGATCTGCAGGAGGACAAAGAGCCTTTGTTCGACACCATCGATACCCTGGAGACATTGTTGCCTGTGATCACCGGCGCCATCCGCACCCTCAGCCCCCAACCCGAACGCATGCGGGCGGCGCTGGATGATTTCATGCTGGCCACCGATCTGGCCGACTGGCTGGTGGCCCGCGGCATCCCCTTTCGCCAGAGTCATCACATTGTGGGCGAAGTGGTGCAACTGGCCGAGAGCCGGGGCTGTGCTCTGCGCGATCTCGATCTGGCCGATCTACAAAGCGTTCATACGGCTTTTACCGCCGACGCCCTCGAAGTCTGGGATTTTGAACGCTCGGTCGAGCAACGGGCCGCGGCCGGCGGTGTGGCCCGCTCCGCTGTCGAGCAACAGATACACAGTGCCCGCCATCTCCTCGGTCTGGGCACTGCCTCAAGTTAACATTCTTCGCCCACACCACTACACAGATCCCAGCTTATGAGCACCTATCACGCCTCATTTCGTTGTTTTCGCGGCTGTCCCGGCTCCTATTCTCTCTACGACGTCATCTACACCTGCCCCACCTGTGGCGGCTTACTCGAGGTGGTCCACGACAGGCAGGCGCTGGCGCAGATTCCGGGCGACGAATGGAAGCGCCTCTTTGCATCCCGCGCCGGCACCACGCAATGGCCCTACGGTTCCGGCGTGTGGCGCTACAAAGAATGGGTGGTGCCTGATTTGGAAGATGAGAACATCGTCAGCACGTTTGAGGGCAACACCAATTTATTTCAGGCCACGCGGCTGGGCGAGCAAATCGGCCTGCCCGACCTGTGGATCAAGCAGTCGGGCAACAGCCACACGGGTTCATTCAAGGACCTGGGGATGACGGTGCTGGTCAGCGTGGTCAGGCAGATGATGGCTCACGGATCGCCGGTGAAGGCCGTGGCCGCGGCCTCAACCGGCGACACCTCGGCGGCGCTGGCCGCTTATGGGGCGGCGGCCGGTATTCCCGCCATTGTCTTTTTACCCCAGGGCAAGGTGAGTCGCGCCCAGCTCATTCAGCCCATTGCCAACGGCGCCACCGTGTTGGCGCTCGATACCGACTTCGACGGCTGCATGCGCATTGTCAAGGAGGTGACGCGGGATAACAGCATTTATCTCGCCAATTCCATGAACTCGCTGCGCATTGAGGGCCAGAAAACCGTGGGCATCGAAATCGTGCAGCAATTCGATTGGGAAGTGCCCGACTGGATCATCATTCCCGTGGGCAATCTCGGTAATATCAGCGCCCTGGGCAAGGGATTTTTGCTCATGTATGATCTGGGGCTGATCGACCGATTACCGCGGCTGGTCGCCGCGCAGTCCGCACAGGCGGATCCCTTCTATCGCTCGTTTCAGCAGGGCTTCCGGCAGAAAGTCTCGCTGCCTGCGCAAAAGACCCTGGCCTCGGCCATCCAGATCGGCGATCCCGTCAGTTATGAGAAGGCCGTGGCCACCGTACG
>JAJRXO010000154.1 GCA_024276255.1 Chloroflexota bacterium
AAACGCGATTCCAGAGTGACCTCGCTCTCCTCAACGCCAAGCTGATCCACAATGATTTCAATAACTTTGTCTTTTACACTCATGGGTTGTTCTCCAAAAAAGAAGTGGGATTATCGGTGGAAAAGTCCAGAAAACTGGGCGATTCAATCGCAGGCATTCTAGCATGTTATGCCTTGCCTGCAAAAAATCAGAGTCACCTGTAGTGATTCCATGTAAGGGAACACCTGGAGCTGCCAAAAGTCGCGTCGTGATGACAACTTTCTCTTTTTTCGCTCTCTATGCTACGATCGACGATACCCGCCTGCAAGTCAATTTTCTGCGATCCCTTCCTGATCTCATGCGCCGACTTTTCGCCTTTACTCTGCTACCCTTGCTGATCCTGCTTGGCCTGGGGCTGAACTGGACGCAGGGGCAACGGCATCGTACACCGGTATTGCCTCCTGCGGTGACGCAGGGGCACGGTCAGCGCATGGCCAATCTTGATCTGGCCGGGCTGGATGCAGATGCAATCCGGCAGAGAGTGGCCACGGCTGCCGCGGATGGCTATGCTGTGATACGCGTGCGACTGCCCTGGGACGAAGTGCAGCCCCAGCCCGATATCTGGCGCTGGCAGGGCCTGGAGGAGAGCCTGGAGCAGGCCCGGGCGCATGGGCTTGAGGTGCTGTTGTTGCTGGACGGTAGCCCCACCTGGGCCCGGGATGCCGTGGACGCCGAGAATCCGCTGGCGCCGCCGCACGACATCCGCGACTTCGGCGCATTTGCTGCCCGCGTTGCCCAACGCAGCCAGGGGCGCGTGCAGGCCTACCAGATCTGGGATGAGCCCAATATCGCACCCCACTGGGGAAATAGCTGGGTCGATGCCGCGGCGTACACGCGTTTGCTGCGAGAAGCTGCCCTCAACATCCGCCAGATCGATCCGCAGGCCAGCATCGTGCTGGCCACGCTGGCGCCCACGACCGCCCGCGACGGCGCCAATCTCAGCGATCTCGATTATCTAGGACAGCTGTACGCTCAGGGAGCCGGGCAATGGTTCGATGCCCTCGCCGTTAATGCCCTGGGCTTTGATCTGCCGCCCGACGACCCACCCGCTGCGGATCGTTTGAACTTCCGCCGGGCAGAATTACTGGCGGCGATCATGGTCGAGAACGGCGATGCTGCCAAACCGGTGTGGATCACCCGTTGGGGCTGGTGGGTGCCGACAGCCGATTACGAAAGCTCGCCGTGGGGCCAGATCCCTGCCGATATATTGCCATTCACAATGCAGCAGGGCTGGGAATGGGCGCAGCTGCATTGGCCGTGGGCCGGCCCTATGGCCTGGATCACATATTGGCCGGGGCCGACCAGCGATCCGTTGCGAGAGGGTTTTGCCCTGCGCAACGCCGACGGTCTCACGCCCGCGGGTGTTGCCATGCAGGCCCTGTCGACGTTGTCGCTGGCTGGTGTGGGCCGCTGGACGGTGGCATCTGCGCCGGTGCAAATGGCGCCTCGCAGCTGGCGTCTGAGTCCGGTGGCTGCCGATCCCGCGGGGAGCGAGGCTGAGTTGACCCTGCGTTGGCAGGGCGAGGCTCTGGCCCTGACTGTGCAGCGGGGCCCCTACTGGGGCGTGATCCGGGCCTGGATCGATGGCCAGCCCGCGCCGGCGTTGCCGCAGGATGAAAACGGCGACGCGTATTTGCTGCTGTACGATCTCGACGCGCCGGTGGTCACCGTGCCGCTCGTACGCTCTGCGAGCCCGGGCGAGCACGAACTGCGTCTGCGCATCAGCGGGGGCTGGGGACAATGGCCGTTGCGCGAGATCGTGATCCTGCCGGCGCCGTGGCCGCGACCGTGGCCCACATGGCCGTTTATGGCGGGCCTGTTGTTGGCTTTGGCCTGGAGCCTGTGGGGTTGCCTGCGCACATGGCGACGCCCCCCGGGGCAACGTTTGCTGGCCAGGATGGGCGGGCTGTGGCATAGGGCTGCCACCTGGTTTGCTGCCTGGCATCCCGCCTGGCATGTGCCCCTGGCCTTTATCCTGCTGATTGCGTTTTATCTGGCGCCGCAACCCGGCCTCAGCCTGCTGCTGGGGGGATTGCTGGGAGTGCTGCTGGCCATGCGGCTGCCATTGGCCGTGTGGCTGATCATTGTTGCCCTGCCCTTCTACACCCATCCCAAGATGCTGGGGCCCATCGGCCTGCCTCTGCACGAGTTGTTGATCTGGCTGGC
>JAJRXO010000155.1 GCA_024276255.1 Chloroflexota bacterium
TCCTCCACGGTTCCTGCTCCTATTGCCTGCGGGCGATAGAACAGGAATCAGAGGAGAAAAGGAGATACCATCCTGTCTTACACTGAATTATGTCTACCAACAGCGCCTCCATTGTCACCAACAGAAGATGGAACCGAGTCACAAATGTTGTTGCCCTGCAGTAAGCGTCGCGCAGGTAATAGCTATACCATCTTCCCGGCCTTGACAACCTGGGCTACATGGTTGCGCCCGAATTCATAGGCCAGATGCCGATGGTCATGCGTGTCGAGGATGAGCACGTCTGCCTGTTTGCCCACCTCCAGCGAGCCCAGGCGCTGCCCCAGGCCCACAGCGTGGGCGGCGTTGATGGTGACGGCGTTGAGAACCTCATTGGGCAGCAGGCGTTGATAACGACAGGCGATGGCCATGGCCAGGGGCAGGCTGGGGCAGGGAGCGCTGCCGGGGTTGATGTCGGTCGCCAGGGCAAGGGCGACGCCGGCATCGATGAGGGCGCGAGCATCGGCAAAGTGGTGGCTGCCGAGATTGAAATTGACGGCCGGCAGTATCACGCCCACCGTGTCCGATGCGGCCAGGCGCTGCATCTCCGCTGGTGGTGTAGCATCGAGATGGTCAACCGAGGTGGCGCCCAGCCCGGCCGCCAGGCTCACCCCGCCCAGGCTGACGAATTCGTCGGCGTGCAGCTTGAGGGCCATGCCGTGTGCCTGCGCCGCTTCCAGCACCTGCCGGGTCTGATCCAGGTCGAACGCACCCTCCTCGCAGAACACATCGGCAAAAAGGGGAATGCAAGCCTGCGGGAAATGGCTACGTTCGTACCAGGCCGCCACCACCGGCAGCATCTCGGTGATCACGAGTTGCACGTAGGCGTCGGGGTCATCCTTGAATGCCGGGGGCACGGCATGAGCCCCGAGAAAGGTGGGGATCAGGGTCATGGCATGGTCGGCGTCCAGTTCGGCGATGGCCTGCAGCATGTTCAGCTCGGCCGCTGTACTGAGCCCATACCCCGTCTTGATCTCGGCCGTGGTCGTGCCCAGGTGCAGCATCACATCCAGACGTTGGAGGCTCTCGGCCACCAGTTGCTCCACGTCGGCCTGGCGCACGGCCCGCATCGTACTGAGAATGCCCCCGCCCGCGGCCATGATCTCCATGTAGCTGGCGCCCTTGATGCGCATCTCGAATTCGGCCACGCGGTCACCGGCATACACGGCGTGCGTGTGCGCGTCCACAAAACCCGGGCACACGGCGCGACCATCAACGTCGAGCTCGCGGGCCGCCTCGACTTGCGCCCGCACTTCGGCGCTGGGCCCCAGGGCGATGATCTTATCACCGGAAATGGCAAGGGCTCCGTCGGTGATTTGGCCCACATCTTGCATGGCTGCCCCGCGCTTGGGGCCGTGCGGGCTGGCGCAGGTGATGAGGTTGGCGTTCGTAATAAGCAGGTCGGCGTTCATGGTTGGTTGGTTAGTTGGTTAGTTGGTTGGTTAGTTGGGTGGTGGTGTGGTCGGAGCTTTGTCCATAAGTATCAAGCTGGCCTGAGTGTGTGCCCCATATGATAGGCGGGTTTCGGTTGGCACTATTTAAGAGCACTCTACCTGAGGGCATGTCCCAAATTACTGGCGCTCGTACACGCAGACGTCAATGGCGAGCGTCAGCCGCATCCGTGATGCGGCGGGATAAGCGGCGAAAACGGCGCATCGCGGATACGCCGGGTGCTCGACACTCTCCTATTATTGAGGCCGTCATGGACTGGACCCGTTCAGGGTGATAGGGACGAAACGTGTCCGGTAGCGAAAAATGGAGGCCAGGCATAGAACTCCGCCAACATCCTGGGACACA
>JAJRXO010000156.1 GCA_024276255.1 Chloroflexota bacterium
CAGAAGGATGGTCATCCCCTGCTGATTCAGCTCCTTGATCGTGTCGAAGATCAGATCCACCAGCACAGGCGCCAGCCCCATCGAAGGCTCATCCATGAGCAGGATGCGCGGCCGCGCCATCAAAGCCCGCGCCATGGCCAACATCTGCTGCTCGCCACCACTCAGGGTGCCGGCCACCTGACTCTCGCGTTCGAGCAGGCGGGGGAACAGGGTAAACACGCGGTCCATATCGGACTTGATGCCGGCGGTGTCCTTGCGGGTGAAAGCGCCCATTTCCAGGTTTTCGCGTACGGTCAGGCGAGAGAAAATCCGTCGTCCTTCGGGCACCTGGATCACGCCTTTGGTGACGATCTCATGGGCCTTGAACTTCGTTAGATCCTCTCCCTCGAGATAGATCGTACCTGCACGAGGTTTCAACAAGCCGCTGATGGTTTTGAGTGTGGTGGATTTGCCGGCCCCATTGGCGCCGATCAACGTCACCACTTCCCCCTCTTCCACGACGAGTGAGATGCCTTTGAGCGCGTGGATATTGCCGTAAAAAGTATGGATGTCATCCAGTTGCAATAATGCCATTGTTCACCTTCCCTCAGGCCGCCTCGGCCTCGTGTTGGGTTGCTGCGCCGCGGCCCAGGTAGGCCTCGATCACGCGTGGATTGCTGCGAATCTCATCGGGGCCACCTTCGGCGATCTTCTTGCCGTAGTCCAGAACCGAGATGGTATCCGAAATCTGCATCACGACCCGCATGTCATGCTCGATCAGCAGCACGGTAATGCCCAGGGCATCGCGTAGATGCTTGATGAAGTTGGTCATGCCCTCGGTTTCGCTGGGGTTCATACCTGCCGTGGGTTCGTCGAGCAGGAGCAGTTTAGGTTCACTGGCCAGGGCGCGGGCGATCTCCAGGCGGCGTTGCTGGCCGTAAGGCAAATTCTTGGCCAGCTCGTCATCCACGTTGTTCAAACCCACAAAGCGCAATAACTCACGGGCCTTGTCCAGGGCTTCCTTTTCTTCTTGCCGCGTGTGAGGCGTGTTGAATACGGCGCCAAACCAGCCGGCAGTCATGCGCGGGTGGCGACCCACCAGCACGTTTTCCAGGGCTGTCAGATTCTGAAACAGGCGGATGTTTTGATAGGTACGCGAGATGCCGCGTCGCGCAATCACATCGGGGCGGAGCCCCACCAACGATTCACCATCCAGCAGGATATCGCCGGAGGTCACCTTGTAAAAACCGGTGATACAGTTAAAGAGGGTCGTCTTGCCTGCACCGTTGGGGCCAATCACACTGTAAATCGCCTTTTCGGGCACCGAGATGTTGAGATCACTGACCGCAGTGAGGCCACCGAACTGCTTGGTTACATTGACTACTTCGAGAATTGCCACAATAACCTCCTTTAAGGCGCCTCAGCGGCGGTGGGTTCGAGTATAATTTCTTCTTCTTCCTCACGTAGCTCCCGCACGTGCGTGGCTTCGGGCAGGAAACCTTCGGGCTTCACCAACATCATTGCTACCAACAAAGCACCATACATGAGCATGCGGTAGTCGGCAAACTCGCGCAACAACTCAGGCATGCCCACGAGGATGAAGGCGCCTGCCACCACCCCGGGCAGGCTGCCGATGCCGCCCACGATAATCAGTGACAACACGTTGATGGAAACGATGAGATTGAAGCTGTGAGGGAAAATGGAGCCCAGTTTGGCGGCAAAGAGGGCGCCGGAGAGGCCGGCAAAAGCGGCGCCGGTGGCAAAGGCCAGGAGTTTGGTGTTCACCAGGTTAATGCCCATGGCTTCAGCCACGTCTTCGTCCTCACGCATGGCTTTCCAGGCCCGGCCCAAGCGGGCATCACGCAAGCGCCAGGCCACAAACGACACCAGGATGATGCCAAAGAGCACCAGATAATACACCTGCTCCGGCCCTTTGAATTCGTAGCCGCCGATGGTGGCTTTGGGAATCTGCAGAATACCCTGCGCCCCGCCGATCTTGGGCTTCAGCCAGTCGGAAAGCACCACAATGCGGATGATCTCACCAAAACCCAGGGTGACGATAGCCAGATAATCGCCGCGCATTTTCAGCACGGGGATACCCAGGATCACACCGGCGAGCAACGCCAGCAGCACCGCCACCGGCAAGGCCAGCCAGAATGACCACTCCACCGTAGCCAGCTTACCCACGGTGGTGAGAATGCCCATCGTGTAAGCGCCGATGGCAAAGAAAGCCACGTAGCCCAAGTCGAGCAAGCCGGCAAAACCGACCACGATATTCAACCCCATGCCCATGATGATGTAAATGCCGACGATGGTGAGGATCTCGCTGGGATACGAACCCAGAAAACGGGGCACCAGCATGAGGAGAACACCTCCCACCACCCAACTGGCAATGCGCACAGCACGGATGTTGCGGGAGGTTGCATTCTTCTTCTTGCCCGAGCTACGTGTACGGCTGAGGTGGCGGCTGATGTTCCACAGAGCAGCGATGACCAGGATCACAATCGATCCCGTCCACGAAAGTCCTTTTTGCTCAAAGAAGAACTCATTAACGGGTTTGAACCAGTCGCGTGAGCCAAAGGTGATACTCAGCAACTCCTGCAAGATGCCGATGAGCACGACAGAGCTGAGAGCGACCACCAGCGCCCGTCGTAGCCACGATGGGAGCAAGGTAAACGTTCCGCCCAGGACAGCCAGAAATCCGCCGCCCAGGATCAGGGTTAATGCCACGGATCCCATACTCTGCCGGCCGAAAGACAACACCTCAAACAGCTCGGGAGCAGCATTGATGAACACGGTACGTAGGTTGATGTGGGTGCCCACATACACAAGTGCGGCTATGAGGGCGCCAGCCACCACGCCCAACAGCAAACTCATGAGCAGGCCCCATATTCCCTGCTTGTCTTTGGCGCGATTGGCGCTGAAATAGCCCAGGATCAACAGAGGTAAAAAGACGACGATCTGGCCCAGGGTGATGGTCTCGGCAATGATGTAGCGCTCGTTGAAGGCCACCACCATGCCCACCAAACTGATGTAAAGGATGATAAAACCGGTAATCAGGCCAAATTGTACGGCATTGCGCAGAGTGAAGGTAGATTCTTCTTTCATGACCGTTTCTCCTTAAGCCTTTTTCTCAGAAAGGCGCTCACCCAAAATACCGGTGGGCCGGAAGATCAGCACCAGCACCAGCATCAAAAAGGCAATGGCATCTTTCAATTGATAGGGAGAGCGAATACCCAGGCCATCCAGCACCAGACTGGGCCCCAACGATTCCACGATACCCAGGAACAGGCCGCCCAGCATGGCGCCCGGCACATTGCCAATGCCCCCTAGTACAGCAGCAGTAAAGGCCTTGATGCCGGGAATGAAGCCCATAAAAGCATTCACCTGCTTGAACAACATGGCATAGAGAATACCCGCAGCTCCGGCCAGTGCGCCGCCCAGGGCAAAGGTGTTGACGATGACGCGATCAACATCGATACCCATGAGCGCTGCCGCCTCTTTGTCTTCGGCGACGGCACGCATTGCCTTGCCGGCCTTGGTTCGCTGCACGTAAATGTACAGGCCCACCATCAAAATCACGGAAGATACAATCACAACCCCCTGCGTCTTCAGGATCTTGGTGCCAAAGAAATTCCATGTGCCAGTTAATTGCGTGATATCAGGATAAGTCTTCACACCGGAACCATAAAGGCTGCGATAGGTGTATTGCAGGAAGAATGAGGCACCGATAGCAGTAATCAGGGGCACCAGACGGGGAGCGTTACGCAGCGGGCGATAAGCAATGCGCTCCAAAAGCACGGCAATCGCCATCGACACCACCACGGCTACGGTCAACAGTATTAACAAGGATAATATCCAATGCTCATCCGAAAATCCTGATTCGGACAAGGCAATCGCTACAAAATAAGCAGTAAACACCCCGCCAGTAAAAACTTCGCCGTGAGCAAAGTTAATCATGAACAGAATGCCGTACACCAGCGTGTACCCCAAGGCAATCAGCGCATACACACTGCCCTGCGCCAAGCCAAACACAATGAAGTCGCGCCAGACTGCGCCACTATACTTACCAGCCGACAGCGTCTGCACGGCGCCATAAACGACGATCACAGCCAAAGCCGCCCCAATCAGCCACATGGCAATATCGGTCTTGTCGTATTTACGAAAGAATCTCTGCAACATGGGCGTAGACTCCATGGATGAGATGGGGACGAGCCAGACGACAGGCGTCTGGCTCATCCCGCAGGTTTACGGTTTCACGCTTTCATAAGCTGGATGTCGGAGAGCGATGCTAAGGCGTGAAGATGAAGTGGATCAGGGCCAGACCGGCACATATTTGCCGTTCTGAATCTGGTTGATGACGATCTGCGGATCAGCGCAGTCACCATTTTCGTCACAGGTGAGGTTGCCGGTAATGCCCTTCATGTTCTTGGTGGCAAACAGGGCGTCACGCAGAGCCTGACGACCGATATACAGATTGCCATCGGCATCCTGTACGGCCACTTTCTCAACGGCGTTCATCAGCATGGTGGCGGCATCGTAGGCATGGGCGTGGAAGGCGCTGAGCGGATCCTCGCCGTATTTCTCGCGATGCACTTCCAGGAAATGCTGGCCCAGTTCGTTCTCGAAGTCCAGGTTGGGACCAGAGATGTACATACCCTCGGCAGCGTC
>JAJRXO010000157.1 GCA_024276255.1 Chloroflexota bacterium
ATGGTCTTCTTCATGGCATTGATGATCAGGTCCGCGGCCTCGTTCCAACCCAGGTAGCGGAACATCATCTCGCCGGAGAGGATCACCGAGGAAGGATTGACCTTGTCCAGGCCGGCGTATTTGGGCGCAGTACCGTGCGTGGCCTCGAAGATGGCCGCCCCGGTTTCGTAGTTGATGTTGGCGCCGGGAGCAATGCCGATGCCCCCCACCTGGGCTGCCAGTGCATCCGAGATATAATCGCCGTTGAGATTCAGGGTGGCAATGACATCGTACTCGGCGGGACGGGTGAGGATCTGCTGCAGGAAGGCATCGGCAATCACATCTTTGATCACCAGCCCGTTGGGCAGCTTGCACCAGGGGCCGCCGCCGAATTCCTCGGCGCCGAACTCTTCTATTGCGACCTGATAGCCCCAGTCGCGGAACGCGCCTTCGGTGAACTTCATGATATTGCCCTTGTGCACCAGGGTCACCGACTTGCGGTTATTGGCCAGGGCATATTGGATGGCGGCCCGCACCAGGCGATAGGTGCCTTCCTTGGAGACGGGCTTGATGCCAATGCCGGAGCTTTCGGGGAAACGAATTTTGGTCACACCCATTTCGTTGGTGAGAAAGTCGATCACCTTTTGCACTTCATCGCTGAAAGCTGGCCATTCGATGCCGGCGTAGATATCCTCGGCATTCTCGCGGAAGATCACCATGTCGATCAGATCCGGCCGCTTCACGGGGCTGGGGCTGCCCTCAAAGTACTGCACCGGCCGCAGGCAGATATAGAGATCGAGTTGCTGGCGCAGGGCGACGTTCAACGAACGGATGCCGCCGCCGATGGGTGTGGTCAGCGGGCCCTTAATCCCCACCAGATATTCTCGGAACGCATCCAGCGTTTCCTCGGGCAGCCACACGCCGTCGCCGTAGGTGGCCACGGCCTTCTCGCCGGCATACACTTCCATCCAGGCGATCTTGCGGGCGCCGCCGTATGCTTTTTCCACCGCCGCGTCGAGCACGCGTACCGAGGCGGCCCAGATATCAGGGCCGGTGCCATCGCCCTCGATAAAGGCGATGATGGGATCGTCGGGTACCTGCAATTTGCCGTCGCGGATGGTGATTTTTTCTCCCCGCGCGGGGACAACAATTTTGGACATAAGATTTCCTCTCATCAGTATGGTAAAGCCGGGGCAAAACGCCGCCAGCCAAAGGATCAACAACGCCTTTCATCATAGCGCATGCCCACCCACTAGACCAAAAATCGAACCCGTTTTGTAGGGAATCCCGCCCTGCCGCCGCGACTATGGCCCGGCCTGCGCCCAATCGTTCCAGAACACATCCTGCAAAGCCGTAAAGCCCTGTGTGGTCTGTAATGCCAGACCCACCTCCCGATTCAGCTTGTTACTGGTTTCGCTGCCGTTGATCGAGCTGATCACGATCCAGCGCTCATCACCCAGGGCCAGCAAATGCAGCTTGGCATGAATGCCGTCGCCGGTAGGATTGCCGCGACGCACCAGCAGGTCCAGCCCTTCATCGCTGGCGATGGCCATGAGCTGGGCGGCGGTGGCCGCATTACTGCGCGGGTCCGTGGCACGATCATAGGCGCTGTCCAGCAGGATGCGCACCCTTGCC
>JAJRXO010000158.1 GCA_024276255.1 Chloroflexota bacterium
CCAGTGACTGTTATACGCTGCGCCTAGAATCCCTGCAGCACGGTGAGATCGGCGATGCCGTCGGGAAGGGCGGCGATGTGCTGCACCAGGGCCAGGCGGGCGGCGCGCAGGGTGGGATCGTCGGCCATGACCAGCACATCATCGAAAAAGGCATTGACCGGGCGTTTGAGGGCGTCGAGCAGCAGCACCAGCGTGGAGACATCGGGGCTCTGGGCCAGCGAGTCGCGTAACGCCATGGTGACGTTGTGCAGGTGCCGGGTGGCAGGTTCCACGTAGGCGGCGGGGTTCAGCTCGTAGGTCTCGTCCAGGTTGCGCACGATGCGCTTGCAGCGAGCATAGGCCGTCAGGGTATCGATCCAATCGGGGCGGGAGACAGCTTCACTCAGTTCCCGCACAGCCTGATAGGCGCGGGCAGGGTTGTGCGCCTGCGCCGCCAGAACGGCCTCGGTCACATCGTGTTCAAAGTCCATATCGCGCAACAAACCGTACAGACGCCGACGGATAAAGGCCAGCACATCTGCGATGATTGCCTCGCCAACCGCGACGGGCTGCAAGGCAGCAGCCGCATGCAGACCTGCCCGCAGATCAAAGCTCTGTTTGTTGGCAATCAGACATTGCACGATGCCCAGGGCGTCGCGTCGCAGGCCAAAGGGATCAGCCGTGCTTTTGGGCGCCAGATCGACGGCAAACAGGCCCACCAGGCTATCGAGGCGGTTGGCCAGGTTCAAAGCGAGTCCCACGGGGCTGAGGGGGGCGTCAGGCTTGACGATGTAATGCTCACGAATGGCCTTGGCCACGGCCGGGTCTTCTCCAGAGGCCAGGGCATAAATCTCGCCCAGGATACCCTGCAACGATGTCATTTCGATCACCATGCTGGTGGCCAGATCGGCCTTACTGAGCCAGGCGGCGCGGGCGGCCAGCTTCCGCATGGTATCATCCAGGCCCAGTTGCCCGGCAATCTGCGGCGTGAGCTGCTGCAAACGCCGAACCTTGTCGAGCATGGAGCCCAGTTTTTCCTGGAAAGTAAGCTTGTGCAAGTCCTGGTTAAACGCTTCCAGCGGGCGCTTCAGGTCTTCGCGCACGAAGTAGGCGGCATCGGCATAACGGGCGCGAATGACGGCCTCGTTGCCGCGGGTCACCAGGGCGGGATCACGGTCGGCGCCATTGGCAATGGTGATAAAGTAGGGCAACAGATTGCCGTCATCATCCACGACCGGGAAATAGCGTTGATGCTTTTTCATGACGGTGATCAACACTGGCGCCGGCAACTCCAAAAAGCGTTCTTCAAACTGCCCCAATAGCGGCAGGGGCTGCTCCACCAGATCGGTCACTTCATCCAGCAGGGCGCTATCTTCGGGCACCTGCCCCCCTACGGTCGCTGCCAGCTCCTGCAGACCCTCCCGGATTTGCTGCTGGCGGGCCTGGCGGTCGAGGACGATGCCTGCCTTGCCCAGCGTATCAAAATACGTGTTGGCACTGGCCACAGGCAGCAGCGGCGAGCCGTGTGGGCGCAACCCGCGGCTGAAGCGATCGCTGGCAACCTGCGCGTAGCTAAACGGCACCACCTGATCATCATACAGGGCCAATAGCCAGCGCAGGGGTCG
>JAJRXO010000159.1 GCA_024276255.1 Chloroflexota bacterium
CAGGCCGTGGCCGAGATGTTTCGCGAGGAACACAATGCCAGGCTGATTAAGGATCGCAGCCTGCGCAGTAAATTCGAGCAGGCCCTGGCCTATTACGATCGCCTGCAAGAAGTGGCTGCCAGCATGAAAAGCGAGAGCCTGCGCGAACGTACCAGCGCCAGCGTGCGTCAGATGGAAGATTGGGTGTCCAATATCTACCATCTGGCTCTACGCCTGCAGGCATACCGCAACGATGGCATCCTCAATCGTGATCGCAAAGAGGTGCCCGTGGCAATTCGCCGCCTGCGCAATGAGATCAAGCTGGAGACCGATCCGGCATTACGGGCGCAAATGCAGGCCACGCTGGAATCCAAGCAGAGGCAATGGCAAAACCTGCAGGAGCTCGACACCCTGATGGAAAAAGCTGAATTGCAGCTTGATCATTCGGTGGCAGCCCTGGGCACCGTGTATTCACAGCTTCTGCTCATTGGCAGCAAGCGTGAAATCGACAGCTCGGCGGCGCAGCGCCTGCAGGAAGACGTCTCCGATGAAGTAGCCGGCCTACAAGACCTGGTAGACAGCATCAATCAGGTGTATGACTACCGTTTCGAAGGTCTGGGATGAGCGTTTCCAGGTATCTTCCCGGTGCATCAATGACCCTTCAACTCCTTTCCTTCCGCATGAGGTAAATGCCATGCGTGCCACGATTTCAACCCGAATCCTTTTCCTTTTGGCTCTGTTCGTTTTACTGCTCGGCGCCTGTAGTGCCAAACCGCGCGGCGAGGCAATCCTGTATGTGGCTGCGCCCATGTCGGGCTTTCAGGCCAACGGGGGGCAAACGGTGGTAGGCGGTGTACGCCTGCGGGCCGAGGAGGTGAACCGCGCTGGCGGTGTGGCCGGCTATCGCATCAAGGTGGTGGCCCTCGATGACGAATCCGATCCCGATGTGGCCCTCAGTATCACCGAGCAGGTCAAAGCCACACTGGATCGCGGTGAAAATGTAATTGGTTTTATCGGCCATTACAATTCGGGCGAGACCCTGGCGGCCATGGAAGTCTATAGTCGCCTGCCCCTGGTTGTGATAACCTCCAATGCCTCCAATGTGGCGCTCACGCAGAAAGGGTACGATAAATTCTTCCGCATTGTGGCCAATGATCGCGTCCAGGCCGATGCCGACGCAGCTTTTCTCAGTGAACAGCTGAACGCCACCCGGGTGGCGATACTATACAACGATACAGCCTACGGACGGGGTCTTTACGACGAGATGAAGAGCGCCTTGAGCGAGCGGGGCGTGGAAGTGGTGCTGGCTCAGGAAGTGAAGGAAGGGCAGGATCGTTACACCGCCGAGGTGGAGGCGGTACGCAACGCCAAACCCGACGCCATTTTCTATGCCGGATATGAGATCGAAGCGCCCTACCTGCGGGCCGATCTGGTTGAAGCAGGTATCGATGTACCCATGCTGGCCTCAGACGGGGCATTCCTCTCCGCCACCATCGATGAGGCCGCGGGTACGGCCGAGGGCATGTATGTCAGCGCCTTTGGCCCCAGCCCCAGCGCCGTGGCCGATCCCGACTGGATCGAAGCCTATCAGGCTGTGGAATATCGCAACCCTGACACCTACTCGATCAATGGTTACGCGGCCGCCGAGGTGCTGCTGGCAGCCGTGGCCAAAGCAGGCACCCTTGAGGCCGATCGCGTTGCTGCAGCCATGCGCCAGCTCAATATCAACACCATGATTGGTCAGGTGTCGTACGACGAGAACGGGGATCGCGTGGATGCCCCCATTTTCATCTATCAGGTTCAGAACAGCGCCTTTGTGCAGGTGTGGCCGTAATAGAAAAGAAAACAGGAGGCTCCGGTGGTCCGGGGCCTCCTGTCTGGCAGAGAGAAAAACGTTTCAGGCCGACAGTTTCTTGTTCAGCGCGTCGACTTTCTTTGACAGGGCCGTGATCTTGCGGCTGAGCTGCTCCACGTCGCGCTTGGTGGGGACATTCATGCGGCTGAGGATGGATTCGATGCGATCTTCCACGTTGCCCACTTTCAGATCCACTTTGGGCACCTCTTTCTTGCGGCGCTCGATGATCTCACTGAGCAACTCGCGACCATCTTTCTCGGCCAGCTCGCCTTTTTCCACCAGCCGATTCACGATCGCCTCCAGCTCTTCCTTGCCCAATGCAACCGAGCCCATCGTGGCCAGCAACACCGTGCGGGCCATCCTGACGATCGGTTTTTTACCGTTCACGGTTTCGACCTGAATAGCTGCTTTTTTGGTTCTTGCCATGATCATTATCCTCCTTTGCCAGCCAGAATGCCGGCTTTTTGTTTGAATGGGAAATGTTTGGGGTGGTGATAACGCAGCGCGTCATATTTGCGTTTATATTAGCACAATGCGTCATGGCTGTCAACACGCCCGGCGTCATCTTTGACGGTCACTGACGGGCGTGCTATCCTGCTAGGGCAAATATCAGTGATAATCAGGTACGGCCAGGGCTTGCTGTCAGGCGCTCGCCGACACTCCGTTTGCGGTCCTGTAAAGCAGAGCCCGGCGGCCGGGAGCTCGATTGCACCGATCTGAATCCGGCCCGGTTTGCAGGTCTGTCTGCAAAACGGTTCTGCCTGGAAGGCGCCGACCTGCACAGTTACAAACGTCGATCCCGCCTGGAAAATCAGTTCATGTCAGAGTTTCGTATTCAATTGCAGTGCACGCCATCCCGGCTTTGCGTGGCACGTTACTGGCAACTCCCTCATCCCCATCTCACGCAAGCCCAGGAATTCGTGCATGAGTTTGGTATCACGGCCAATTGCAATGCAGTTGTTACCGATTGCGTATGGCGTGTCTTCAGTGTCGTCAGTCCCTGGTCGTGATAAAATGAATCCCATCCATCCTTGTTATTCTGCCTGCCGTTTATCAGGTGCACCATGAGCGATCAGCCCGATGCCATTCAATTTCAATTGACCGAAGCTTTGTGGGAAGATATGCAGGCCCTGGAGGGCCAGCCCATCGCCTCCCTTGTGGTCTGGGATAGTTCACTGGTGGATGACAGCCTGGAGAGCCCGGTCGCCGACGAAGCGCGCGTGTATGTCGACTGCGAACTTTATCTGGCCAATCAAACTTTGCTGGAGCTATACGGGGTGGCCGTTGCCCACGAAGATGCCGAAGAACCCCTGGTGGGTCTGGCTGCGATCAATCAGGCGCTCGAACAGCTCGCCGATGACGGCGCGTTTTTGCTCGAAATCGCCTCTGATCAGGACGATGGCCTGGTATTGACCATCGGCAATCAGGCGGGCCAGAACATCTTGCTGGCCGTGACTGCCTGGCTGGAATCCACCTGGGACACACTGCCCGAAGAAACCTACACCTGAAAATATCCTGCTTTTTAGGAGACCTTCAATGAGTAAAGTTGCTCTGTTGCGCACTTCTCCGCGCACCATATTGGCCGATTATCATCGGCTCATGAATCTGGCCGGTTATCAGGACGTGATCGCCAAGGATGTCGACACGGCCCTCAAAGTCAACATATCCTGGCATTTCTTCTATCCCGGCAGTTCCACTACCCCCTGGCAGCTTGAGGGGGTGATCCGGGCCATGAAAAAGGACGGCTACGATCCCCGCCTGATACATGCCTGCCACAACCGCACTGTGGTGATCGACGCCCGCCTTGGCGAGCGTGAAAACAAACAAGTCAATGTAATCGAGGCCCACGGCCTGCGCAACGTGCATCTGTATGAAGAAGGCGAGGAATGGATTCACATCCGCGACGCCGTGGGGGAACTGGCCGATCGATTCCTGGTGCTGAACGATGTTTACAAAGATGGGTTCTACATACCCAAACGCTTCATCGGTGAGAACATCATTCATCTGCCCACAGTGAAGACCCACATCTTCACCACCACCACCGGCGCCATGAAAAACGCCTTTGGCGGCCTGCTGAACGAGCGGCGACATTGGACCCATCCGGTGATCCACGAAACCCTGGTCGATCTGCTGATGATCCAGCAGCACATCCATCGCGGTGTGTTTGCCGTGATGGATGGCACCTTTGCCGGTGATGGCCCTGGTCCGCGCTGCATGATCCCCCATGTGAAAAACGTGATCCTGGCCAGCGCCGACCAGGTGGCTATCGATGCCGTGGCAGCCAAGCTCATGGGCCTTGATCCCCTGTCCATCAAATTTATTCGCCTGGCCCACGAAATGGGCCTCGGTTGCGGCGATCCGGATGAGATTGAGATCGTGGGCGACGTGGAAGAAAGCCGCAAGAGCTGGCATTTTCAGGGCGCGTTCCAGGAGATGACCTTTGCCTCGCGCATGCAGCACAAGATCTACTGGGGCCCGCTCAAGCGCCCTATCGAATGGTCGTTGAAGACGGTTCTGGCGCCGTGGAGCTACATGGCCTCGGTGATTTATCACGACATGTACTGGTATCCCTTTGTGGGCAAGAAACAAATGGATGCGGCCCTGAACAGTGAATGGGGACGGCTGTTCCGCAACTGGGAGCGCCTGAAACCCGATGAGCAGGGTTTTCCCGACGTGGGCATCGATGCCCCGCAATTGCATCGAGTGGGATTTTCGGCCTTTTTGCGCAGTTTCCGTATCCTGGGCACGGCGATCAAAGAAGCCCCGGAACTGGCCGCTTCACGTCGCCGTGAGGGAACCGGTGGTTTTTACCATACGCACGAGGCGACAGCAGCTGCTGACGCCAGCCCCGGCCCTGCCCCGATCACGACGCCGGCTCAGCGTGCCGGCCTGCTGGCCCTGGCCGCCACGGCCCTGTTGTTTGTGTTGGGTAAGCGCAAAAAACAGAAGCGCAAAGGAAATACCGAGGATTGATCCCTGCCCGACCACTGTCTTCTCTTTCTCCTATGTCTACCTCCTGGATTGATTCTCTCTCCATTATATTACGAGATCGCATCGGCCTCAGCCAGCAATTGCTGTGGACCGGTGCGATCATTCTCCTGCTGATCATACTGCGTCGGGTTCTGTGGCGGCTGGTGCAACAGCGATCTATGGAAAGCAGTACTCGCTATCACTGGCGCAAGGGCATCGATTACACAATCCTGGCGACGGGCATTATCTGGGTGGGAGCGATATGGCTGGAAGGGTTCACCAATCTGGTGACATACCTGGGGCTGGTTTCGGCTGGTCTGGCCATTGCGCTGCGGGATCCGCTGGTCAATCTCGTTGCCTGGGCTTTCATCCTTACCCAGCGTCCTTTTTCGTTGGGAGATCGTATCGAGGTCAATGAGCTGAAAGGCGATGTAGTGGACATCCGTTTCTTCGCCTTTACGCTGATGGAGGTAGGCAACTGGGTGGGGGCCGAACAGAGCACGGGCCGCTTGGTGCATGTGCCCAATGC
>JAJRXO010000160.1 GCA_024276255.1 Chloroflexota bacterium
CGCGACCAGGCGCAGGCAGTGGCCCGCTTCTGCGAACGCTGGGGCATGCGCTACGAGGAAATCCTCGGTTCAGACGATTTTCTCAAACAGTTGGTTGCCGTGGCCCAGGACCTGAGCAAGGCCGACGAAAAGTTTGTGGTCATTCCTCCCGGCGGTGAGATCCATATGAATCAGTTTATGTAGGAATCTCACCTGGCCACATCCTCCCACATGTAACTCTCTCCAGGAGATACCCATGAAAGTTACCCGTAACAATTACTTTGTTCACGCCACCCCGGTTTTCGAGGTGCTGACCTCTGACGAAATCGAGGCCATTTACTTTGCCGCTTTACGCGTGCTGTATGAAACCGGTGTGCGTGTTTACGATAAAGAAGGCGTCGATGTCGCCCATGCCGGCGGCGCCATCGTCGAAGACGTCCAGGATGACAGCGCCCTGGTCAAGATCCCGCCGTGGATGGTCGACAAGGCCCTCGCCACCTTGCCTCGCAAAGTCACTGTGCATGGAGCCGACCGGCAATATCGCATGGAACTGTACAAAGACGCCATCTACTTCGGCGCCGGCTCCGATACGCCGTACACCATCGATCCTTACACCCACGAACGGCGACGTGCCACCTACAAAGACGTCAAGAACTTTGCCAAACTGGCCGAGGCGCTCCCCAACATCGACTTCCACATGTCGCTGGGCATCGTGCAGGATGTGGCCGTGGGCACCTATGATCGCTGGCAGTATCTGGCCATGCTCGAGGGCACGAACAAGCCCATCAACATCACCGCCGTCGACCTGGAAGGCGTGAAAGATCAGCTGGAAATGGCCTATATCCGTATCGGTGGCGAGCAGGAATGGAAAAAGGGGCCCATCTTCTCCCTTTACATCGAGCCCGTATCACCGCTCAGTCACAGCGAGGAGGTTATCCAGAAGCTGCTCTTTGCCACCGATCACCATATCCCCTTTGTGTACACCCCCTGCCCGCTGGCAGGCGCCACCGCGCCGACGACGCTGGCAGGCACGGCTGTTCAGGCGCTCACCGAAAGCCTGTTCGGCATTGTACTCAGCCAGTTGCGACGGCCCGGCGCCCAGCTAATCATCGGCGTACTCATGTCCAACATGGATATGCTCACCACCGTATACAGCTATGGTTCGCCCGAAATGGCCCTGCTCAGCGCCGCCTACACCCAGATCACCAAATGGTTGGGCGTGCCCATGTATGAGACGGCCGGTTGCTCCGACGCCAAGATGTACGATGAGCAGGCCGCCATGGAGGCGACCATCAACATCGCCACGGCGGCGCTGATCGGCGGCAACATGATCCACGATGTGGGCTATCTGGAACAGGGTCTTACCAGCTCCCCTGAAATGATGGTGGCTGCCGATGAGATCATCGACATGGTGAAACGCGTCCTGCGCGGCATCCCTGTCGACGACGCCAGTAAAGCGCTAGACGTCATCGCCGAAGTGGGCCCTGGCGGCCACTTCCTGGAACACGATCACACCTTCACCCGCTTCAAGGAAGAGATCTGGCAGCCCAAGCTGCTCAGTCGCGAAGGCTGGGAAGATTGGCTGGCCAAGGGCGGGAAGACCCACGGCCAACGCGTGCACGAGCGCGTGATCGAGCTGCTGGAAGCGGAGACCGAGCCCCTGCTGGACGAAGCCATGTACAAGGAGCTGCGCCGTGTGTGTGAGCTGGCCGACGCCCGTCATAAAGATGAAGAACTCGATATGTCGATGTTTGTTTAGGTAGTCGTTAGTCGTTAGTCGTTAGTCCGTAGTTGTTAGTCCTTAATCGCCGTTGAACACTCCCCGCCGCATCTGCAATGATGCAGCAGGTATGCTGTAAATGAATTACACCCCTGTTATCTCCCCAGGCGAAGCCGCCCGACTGCACGCGGCCTCACTGGCTGTACTCAGCCGCACCGGAATCAAAATCGATCACCCTGAGGTCAGAGATCTCCTGCTCAGCGCCGGAGCCTGGCAGGATGATGAAGATCGAATCCTCATTCCCGCCCACCTGGTGCACGAAGCACTGGAAAAAGCCCGTCATAGCTCTGCCAGCATACAGCTTTACACACGCGATGGCGAGCCGTCCATCGAACTGACGCCAGGGAACACCTACTTCGGACCCGGCTCCGATGCCCTGGAAATCCGTGATATCCACAGTGGGGAAATCCGCCGGGCCACACTCGCCGATGTCGATACCAATGTCACCATTGCCGATGCCATTGGATTCGACTTCATGATGACGATGGCCCTGCCCGCGGATGAACAGGTCTATCCCCGCGTGTACGCGCGGCTCGTGCAGCACACGGCCCGCCCCGCTGTCGTCACCGCCTCTGGCTTCACAGACATGCGTCAGACCTACCGCATCGCCGAGATCGTGGCCGGGGGCGCCGCTGCCTTGCGGGCCCGACCCTTCCTCGTGGCTTATGTCGAGCCCATCTCACCCCTGCATTTCGACGAAGAAGGCATGGCCAAGTTGTTGTTCATGGCCGAAAACGAGTATCCCACCCTGTTTGCCGCCGGCGCCAATTGCGGCGCCACCGCCCCCGTAACAATGGCCGGCGCCATCACTCAGGCCAATGCCGAGTTTCTGGGCGGACTGGTCGTGGCCACACTGAAAAACGAGCGCGCCCGCCTGGTCAGCGGCGCCAACACCTCATCCATGGACATGCGGACGTCTGGCGTGTGCTACGGCTCGCCGGAATGGGGACGCACGGTGGCCATTTACGCCGGTCTGGGCGAATTCTACGGCCTGCCCAGTTGGGGTTTCGCCGGTGGCAGCGATGCCGAAGAACCCAATGCCCAGGCCGGGATGGAAGCCTACGAGAGCATTCTCCTGGCCCTGCAATCACGCTCCACTTTGGTGCATGACATGGGTTATCTCAAACGCGGCTATCTGTATGATCCACGAATGCTGGTGCTGGCCGGCATGATGGTGAAACGGGCGCGCAAGCTGTTGGCGCCACTCGATCTCTCACCGAACGCGCTGGCCGCCGATGCTATCGATGACGTGGCCCGCAGCCGCGATGGCGTCGATAATTTCCCATCCCACGAACACACCTACACCAACTTCCGCTCGGCCCTGTGGATGCCACCCGCCTACTGGGAACGGGGTCAGGGACTGGAAGCCAGTCTGCCCGAGCTTCTAACTGATGTAGTGAAAGAGATCCTGTCCACCCATCGGCCCCCGGCGCTGGCAGCCGATAAAGTCGCCGCGATCAATGACTATCTCGACAGCCTGACGTAATACAGGATGGCCCCGCATGCACAACCCATCTTCCCCGTCGTCCATGCTACATCCCTGGCCTCGTCCATTATCTGACGCTGAACTCGAACGCATTCACCACACCAGCCTGAGGATTCTGGCGCAAATCGGGGTGGAATTCCCGCTGCCCGCAGCGCTGGACATCTTCAAGGAGCACGGCTTCAGGGTGGATGGCCAGCGCGTGTATTGCAGTGAGCAGCAGGTCATGGACGCCCTGGCCACCGTGCCAGCCCGCTTCACGCTCCAGGCCCGCGACGCCGCCCGCAACGTGATCATGGGCGACGGCCATACGGCATTCGCCCCTGGTTTCGGAGCCGCCTTTCTCCTCGATCTGGAACACGGTCGCCGTGAAGCCACCCTCCAGGACTACAACAACCTTGCTGCGCTGGCCCATGAGCTGCCCAGTATCGACATCAGCGGTCATCTACTGGTCGAACCCGACGATGTGCCGGTGGAAAAGGCCCATCTGCATATGCTGCTGGCCCATATCGAGCATTCCGACAAGGTGTTTATTGGCTCCACCGAAGGCGCGATGGGCGCCCGCCATACCATGGAAATGGCGCGCATCCTCTTTGGCGACAGCATGTTCGAGACCCCGGTCACGCTGGGCCTGCTGGATAGCCTCAGTCCCCTGGCGTGGGCGCCCGATATGATCGCCGCTCTCATCGAATACGCCGACTGGCAACAGGCCATCATCATCACCGCCGGTCCGATTTGCGGCTCCACAGGTCCTATCAGCATCGCCGGAGCCCTGGCCATGGGCCATGCCGAAGCCCTGGCGGCCATCGTTCTCGCACAGCTTGTGCGGCCGGGCACGCCGATCATCTATGGCGGCCCACACACGCAAATGGACATGCAAAGCGGCGGCCTGGCCACCAGCTCGCCCGAGGCCGTGGCCGGCATCCGGGCCCGGCTGCAACTGGCGCGGATGCTGGGCCTGCCCTCACGCGGGGGCGGCGCCCTCACCGATGCCAGCACGATCGACGCCCAGGCTGGCTTCGAATCCATGATGAATCTGTTCATCACCGTGGAAGGCGGCGCCGATCTGGCGCTGCATTCCGCGGGTATCCTGAGCTCGTTTCTCGCCTTTTCCTACGAGAAATTCGTGCTGGACGACGAGATCGGCAGCATGGTGCGCCGCAGTTTGCAACCATTCGTCGTCGATGACGACACCCTGGCTTACGACGTGATCGCCGACGTGGGTCCTGGCGGTAATTTCCTGCTGGAAGATCACACACTGGAGCGCTGCC
>JAJRXO010000161.1 GCA_024276255.1 Chloroflexota bacterium
CGTATATACTTGCCCCAGTTTCATATTCTCGAACCACCTGGATTCGGAATGCCTCACTATAACGCTTTACTATGCTTTTTGCCATCGCCTTTGTGCTCCTTTTGTCTTAGTGACTGTAAACATATACCAGGACTCCTCAGTAAGCGTAGTGAGGGTGGCGCGGGAGGGAGAAGGAAGGCGGAAGACGGGAGACGGACGACGGAAGAGAGTATTGAAGGGATAGACGTGTAGAGAGCAGAGAGCAGGGAGTAAGGTTGAGGGAGTCAGGTTGAGGGTGGTGCGAGAGGGGAGAAAGCCAGGATAACGCTGAGGTTATTGGGCAGGGGACGAGGAATTCCGCAGATGAGATGTCGGGGCAGAAGGTGCGGTATCAGCGGCGAACCAGAGGCTGACGAGGGGCACCGTTGCCGGAATTGCTCGCACGCCCCTTGTCTCACTCACTCCCTCACTCTCACCTTTCCCCCCACTCCCCCTCTTGCCTTTTTAGTTCCGGCTTGGCCAGATTGGGGGGAGCGGAGCGGGGGCCGCAGGCGGGATGACGCTTCTGGATGCGCGCAGGATCGAAAAAGCTTCCAAACTGCCGGTTGAGTTCGGCCAGCGCCTCCCGGTCGATGGAATAATAGACCCAGCGAGCGTCGGCTGTGTCCCGTTCCATCACCACAAGCCCGGCCTTGCGCAACACGCCCAGGTGGTGGGAGATGAGGTTGGCGGGCATGCCCAAGGCATTACCCAGCTCGCAGTTGCACTGTACGCCTTGCATGAGCAGCTCCAGGATAGCCAGGCGCCTGGGATCGGCAAGGACCTTGAGCATACGGGCCAGATACTGTGCGTCCGCAGTTGTCGGAATGGTGGCATTGTCAGTCGAATAGTTCAACATGAATTGAAGTATATTGAAAATACTTGTATTTGGCAAAATCTCAGCACCAATATAGGGGGCACGCCCCATCTAAAACTGCCGGCGCGTGGGGGCTCGCCCCCTTGACTCTTGAGCTCTGACGCTCGAATCACTACCTGTTTGGAGCTAATGCAAAGAAAATGTTATCATGGATGCTACTTCACGCGGGGGTGTCCGCGATACTGTATGCGCTACGTAAAACTACAGGCACGTATGATCATTCAACTACACTATGTCGCGTCTTTTATTGAGATGCATAAACGAATTCTGGACAGGTATCTGTTGCTTGGAGCCGCCCTCATCCTGCTGTTAGCAGCCTGCACTGGCAGCGAGCAGCCGTTAACAGTATCGTTGGAGCAAAATCTGATCCTGGGTGAAGTGCTAGTCCCTACGCCCGCTTCAGCTCTGGCCTGGCGCATTGGTTTTGACCGCCGCTTAGAACCAAAGGAAGATGTCCGCCAGATAGCATCGCTGGCCAACTGGCTCCAACAGCAAACAGGACTTTCTTTCGAGGTTGTGGCACCGCGTCAGGGCGACACCGTGGTGGATGAAATATGCTCGGGCGAGGTGGATTTTGCCGCCGTAGGTACGGTTTCGTACTTGCAGGCGCACCATCGCTGCAATGCCCATATACTCGTGCGAGGACTCAACGTCCGCGGAGAAGACACCTATCGCGCCGCCATCGTAACGCCTCTTGGGAGCTCTCTTGAGGACCTGGCGCAACTACGAGGACGCAGCTTTGCCTTTGGCGCCACCAACTCCACCCAGGGCTACCTGATCCCCCGCCTGATGCTGAGCGAGGCGGGCATCGGTCTGGATGATCTCAGAGCGTACACCTTTCACGAATCCCACGCGGCCACGGCCAATGCCGTGGCCAGTGGTCGTTATGACGCCGGAGGCTTGCAGGACACCCTGGCGCAGGATTTGACGGATCGGGGCTTGCTTCGCATCCTGGTACTCTCTAATCCATTTCCCTCCAGCGGTATCATCGCCGGCCCTCGCGTGCCTGAAAAGACTGAGGCTTTGGTACGCCAGGCCCTACTCGATCTGGATCCTGTTGGCGAAGATGCTGAGGCCCTCTATCATTGGGAGCGTTCAGAGATGCCGCGGGGATTCGCGCTGGCACGCGATGCCGATTATGACGAACTACGCCGGGTAGCAGCCGCGATCGGCCTGCTGGAGCCCTGACATGAACGAATGGATACGGTGGCTGGACCGCCGTTTGCCCCGACGCCTGGCCACACGCCTGACTCTGGCTGTGATCGTGGTGGTCATTGCGGCCGGGCTGATCACGGCTGTCGCCAATCGCTACATCCTGGCGCGCAATCTCGAAGAAGAAATGATCGCTTCCGGTCGCATTTTGACCCTGGCCCTGGGCGAGAGCGTCGCCAATGCCCTGGTTGAGGAGGATCTGGCTACCATCCAGGAAACCCTGGACGTCACCATCCACAACAATCCCGAAGTGGTCTACGCTTATGCCTTCGGTCCTCACACCCCCATCATCCACACCTTTCCCGATGGCTTTCCTGCCGATTTATTACACACATTGAACCCGAGTGAGCTCGCGGCCCTGGTGTTCCTGGCGCTTTATCATTGGCTGCCGCGCAGCATTACCGCACAAGAAGCCTGAGGAACTGTTGACATCGTGCGAAAAAAGACCCTTTGCAACTCGCCGGTGCAAAGGGTCTTACGCGTCGACAGCTTAGATGTCGAAGAGCGCCGCCGCCTTTTCTTCTCTTATCACACACGCGGGCGTGATCAGGAGATCGAAGGGATTGACGCTGACGCCGTCGATGAGGATGCCGGGCGAGGCGCGCAGATGGTGTTGCGCGGCCAGACGCTGGCCTTCAGGCGATTCCAGAGGGATGGCGGTGTAAGTCACGCCGTGCTCATCGAGATAAGAGAGGATTTTACGGCTGCGGCGACAATTTTT
The DNA here is from genome assembly GCA_024276255.1 of Chloroflexota bacterium. Classification (GTDB taxonomy): domain Bacteria; phylum Chloroflexota; class Anaerolineae; order J102; family J102; genus JAADGC01. Next base: position 2,829 of record JAJRXO010000161.1, read on the forward strand.
GGCGGGAAGGATGATGATTTCGGGCGATGGATTCATGGTAGGGTTTAGAGAACAGGCGACGCGGGCGGTTGCCCGCCGAACCGATGAAAATGGGGACGCGGATGACGCAGATACACGCAGATTTTCGCAGATTACTATCTTTCTGATCAGCGCATCAGCGTTCTATTTCGGAACAGACCTACGGTGCGCAAGCTGCACGCCAAAACGGATGAAAATGGGCGGCGGCAGGCGAGTGGCGAGGCGCTTGCCGATTGAAATCGGTGCTATGAGGCCTGCGGCCGCCGGTCGACCGGTGTCGACCGCTCGCGTTGACGGCGGTGCCTTGTTTTGGCGCACCGACCCCGCAGGGGGTCGGGTGGCGGTACGCCCCTGAGTCCCGAATTCGATTCGGTGGGCTGCTTTTGCGGGTGGCACCAACGCTATTTTCGAAGTAGTCGCCGTGAACGGCTGCAAGCCGATAAGGACGAGAATAGACGGCGTTGTCGGGTGGATGGCGAATCTGCCCTGGAAGCAAGCAGCAGGGAGACGGGAGTAGAGAGCACGTTGTAGACCCGATTTACCGGTTTACTTACCTACTTGTTTACCTGCCTATCCATCTCCCGGCCTTGCCTTTTTGGGTTCCAGCTTGTCCAGGTCAGGAAAGGAATATCTTCATGGTCGCGTCTGTGGGGAGCAGGCTTGTGTTCTGGCGGCGATACGGGTAGCATACATCTACAATTATCGTATTCGATGCATGGGTCTGCGTGTGCTTTACGACTTTTCTCTCATCTCAAAGGATATTCTCATGTCAAATACACCCTCCCATTACGATATTATCTGGATTGGCACCGGTCAGGCAACCGGCACCATTGTGCCCCGACTGGTAGCGGCCGGAAAGCGGGTGGCCATTGCCGAGGGCGGCCGCTTTGGCGGCAGTTGTGTCAATTATGGCTGCACACCCACCAAGACCATCGTTGCCAGCGCCCGCGCCGCACACATGGCCCGCCGCGGCCCCGACTTTGGCGTGCACACCGGCGAGTTGCACATCGACTTTGCCAGGGTCATGGAGCGGCAGAATGCCATGCGCAACAGCTCCAGCCAGGGCATGGAGCAATGGCTGCGGGGCATGGACGGGGTTGATGTTTACGCCGCATTTGCCACCTTTGTTGATGATCATACGGTGCAGGTGGGGGATCGCAAGATCAGCGGCGATACCATTGTCATCAATGCCGGCGCCCGTGCCCGCCCTGCCCGTTTCACCGGCATCGAGGAGGTCGACTGGCTCGACAACCGCCGCCTGCTCGATTTGCAAGAGCTCCCCCGGCATCTGCTGGTGATCGGCGGCAGTTACATCAGCCTGGAGTTTGCCCAGGCTTTTCATCGCCTGGGCAGCGAGGTCACGGTGATCCAGCGCTCGCCACGCCTGCTGACGCGCGAAGATGATGACATCGCCGACATGGTGTATGAGATACTCAGCAACGAGGGCATCAAGATCCATCTCGGCACCCACCTCGAGCGGGTGGCGCAGGAAGCACCCCAAAAGATAGAGGTGCTCTTTACGGAGAATGGAGAGTCACGAAAGGTGCAGGGCAGCCATTTGCTGGTGGCTCTGGGCCGTGTGCCCAACAGCGACAGCCTGAACCTGGATGCTGCTGGGGTGCAAGTGGATGCCCGGGGTTATATCCAGGTGAACGAGGTGATGCAGACCAGCGTGCCGCATATTTTCGCGGTGGGCGATATCAACGGCGAAGGCGCGTTCACGCACACGTCGGTGAATGACGGCGAGATATTCTGGGATTACTACAGCGGGCAGGCCGATCGTTCGCTGGGCGACCGCTTCCCCACCTATGCCGTGTATATCGACCCGCCACTGGGACGGGTGGGCATGAGTGAAAAGGAGGCGCGGGCCAGCGGCCGCAACATCCTCATGGCAACCCGACCCATGAGCCGCATTGCGCGGGCCCGTGAAAAAGATGAGACCGCCGGCATGGTCAAGATCCTGGTCGACGCCGACAGCGAGGAGATCGTGGGCGCCACCGTTCTGGGCGTGGGCGGCGATGAGATCATCAACATGTTCACGCCCTTCATGATGACCCATCAGTCCTACAAGGTATTCCGCCGCGCCGTGCTCACCCATCCTACGGTGGCCGAACTCATGCCTTGGATTCTGGATGACCTGCAGCCGCTGTCGGTCTGATGGGTGGAAAAGTGTTGTGATGCAATTACTATTTCGGCATCCGGTGCACCAGAGATTATCTACGCCGATCTGTTATGAAAATAGGACGCGGACTAACGCGGACGGACACGGATATCTATCTTAGTCGATAAACGTCCTTGTTCCTCCCCTGCCATACGCATTCCCATTTGCATCGGTATCGACGCCAGCCCGCTTGTCGTTGGACTGCTTCGTAAATAGAACGCTGATGTCGCTGATCGTCAGGATGACGCTGATCAGAAAGACAAAAATCAGCGCCAATCCGCGTTCATCTATGTCCTGGTAACAATCGACAATCGTTGTCCGTGGGAATGATATGTTTGATAACAATCTCATCCTGTCCGACGACGATATGATCAATTAACAACCGAATAACTTTCTGTTTGGTCTCCGGC
>JAJRXO010000162.1 GCA_024276255.1 Chloroflexota bacterium
CGAAATCCAGCGGATTTTCTTTGTTGGGATCGTCGGGATGGTTGCCGCGTTCGTTGGCGATGGGCAGCATATGTTCGTGGTTCAGGTGACTGAGTTTGCCGAACTCGGACCAGGAGGTCACTCGGTAATACACGCTGCCCCCGGCCTCATACGCCACCCCGTGAGCGATGAGCTTCTGAACATGGGCGACGATGTCGGGGATGACGTCGGTGGCGCGGGGATAGAAGTCGGGGGGACGAATGTTGATCTCGATCAGATCACGGATGAAACGGGATGTCCAGCGATTTCCCAATTGTTGCCAGTCTTCGCCGGTCTCGCGGGCCTTGCGCAGGATGTCATCGTCGATATCGGTTACGTTCTGGACATAACGAACACGATGACCCTGATATTCGAGATAGCGGATGAGGATGTCGAATACGTGGTAGGTGAAGGCATGTCCCAGATGGGTGGTGTCGTAGGGAGTGATGCCGCACACATAAATGCCTACTGGATCAGAGGGATGATAGATATTGGTTGTTTGGCTTAGCGCGTTATACAATTTCATAGCATGTATGATACCTGTGTGAAGCAAGAAGCGTCAAACAGTCACTGTTGTTCTGATTTGTGATCCATCAATTTACCTGTTCAGACGTGATGGACGCCTGAACGTCAATTCTGAGTTTTATTTTCGGGAGATAAGGAACATGATGCAATCGACAGATTCTCCTCTGGTTATGATCGTACATGGCGGTGCCGGTAATGTGTGGCCGCAATATCATACAGCAGCTGTGGATGGATGCGAAAACGCTGTTTCGGCGGGCTGGCAGATTTTGCAGCGGGGCGGCACGGCCCTGGATGCTGTGGAGGCGGCGGTGCGGGTGCTGGAGGATGATGAGGCCTTTAACGCCGGCATTGGTTCGGTGCTCAATGCGCAGGGCGAGGTGGAGATGGATGCCGGCATCATGGATGGCGCCACCCTTCACATTGGCGCCGTGGCCGCGATCCGGGGAGTTGCCCACCCGATCTCGCTGGCCAGGCGGGTGATGGAGGCCAGCGTCCATCATATTCTGGCGGCAGAGGGGGCGGAGCGCTTTGCCGCGGCCCAGGGTTTTACCATAATCCCCAATCGACAACTGATAACCGACAGACGCCGTCGGCAATATGAAAAGCGTGTGGCCGGGCAGGAAGGCGATACGGTGGGGGCGCTGGCTCTGGATATTGCCGGGAACGTGGCGGCAGCCAATAGCACGGGCGGTGTTTTCTATAAACTTGCGGGCCGGGTGGGCGATTCACCCCTGGCCGGGGCGGGATTCTATGCCGATAATCGTTGGGGGGCTGTGGCGACCACGGGCCAGGGGGAGCACATTATGCGAGTGGGCCTGGCCTGGCGGGCAATGCAGGCCCTGGAAGAGGGGGCCACGGCTCAAGAAGCAGCTGATCGGGCCCTGGCTGTGTTGCAGGAACGGGTGCCAGACGCACGCGCCGGCCTGATTGTGCTGGATCGGGCGGGTGGGATTGGCATCGCCCACTGCACGCGCGATTTACCCACGGCTTACTGGCTTTCGGGAGCCGGGCGCCCGGTCAGCGCGTTGCGGGCATGAGCATGAGGGGCAGATAGTGATATTGGGGTGTAGGGGTGATGGTGGGGGTCGGCGTGATGGTGGGTGTTGGCGTGATGGTCGGGGTGACGGTGGCTGTGGGTGTGATGGTCGGTGTGGCTGTGGGTGGGTTGCAGCTTTGCAGGCTCACATCATCGATATACATCCAGGTGCGGCCAGAGGCATCGGTGCTGTTGTTGAAAACTTCGAAATAGAGCAGGACTTCGCGGCCACGATAGGGGGTGACGTCGAATTCATAATGACGCCACTCCTGTTTGTTCTGCAGCACGCGCAGAAATTCGTGGATGATATTCTGGTTACTGGCTTTGAGCAGGGCCACGCGCTGCCAGTCGCCATCAGCGGCTTCGCTGCCGGTGTATAACCAGAAGCTGAGTGTGCCGGATTGCATGTCCAGGGGGAGGGTGATGGTTTGGTAGACGGTGGAATAGGCGGCCCCATCGGGAACGGCCTGACCCCAGAGGGTGGTGGGCGGCTGGGACGCGTTGTCGAGGGCGGCGCCGGGCAGCAGGCCCAGGCGGGCGGAGCGCAGACCGCTATGCGCCTGCTTTCCGCTGTAGCGGGCGGTAGCTGGTGTGCGAGGCATCCGCCAATCGCTGTCGTTCTCGAAATCGCCGTTGCGCACGAGCTGCTGACAGATGGGGATGGGCGTGGCCGTGGGCGTGCTTGTGGGGGTGAGGGTGGGCGTGGAAGTGGGACTTTGGGTAGGGGTGGGAGTAGGGCTGGCGTTGGGATCAGCCTGCAGCTGGAGCGAGAGGGGCACGGCATCGCCCTGCCAGTTGGCGGCATCGTAGGCCGTGGCCCGCAGTTGATGTGTCCCCAGGGTGGCGGTGAATACGATGCTGAACGGGGGCTGA
>JAJRXO010000163.1 GCA_024276255.1 Chloroflexota bacterium
GATGAAAACACACCCACATCACCAGCTAAGCGCCTTTCTCGACAGGGCCCTCCCCCCAAAAAAAGAAGCCCTGGTAAAACAGCACCTCCAGCATTGCCCGGCCTGTCAACAGGAACTCGAACGCCAGCGACAGGTACATGAAGTGCTGTCGAATCTACCGGCGCTGGCATTGACGCAATCGCCGCAAGCATTCTGGGAAGGGGTCAGAGTGCGGTTGAGCCCCCAACCCCGCACCCTGGGTCTGGCCTGGTTGTGGGGAGCCATGCTCCCCTTCACCGTAGCGCTGCTACACGGGATGATGGTTCTCTTTACGCTGGTCGGTGTCAGCAGCCTGCTAGGCTTCTCCCCCACCTCCTGGTTGAGTCAGTGGTGGCCTGGTGTCGCGGCACCAGCGCTGCCCGGCATCGTCGTCCTCTGGTACAACAGCAGCCTGCTGGGTCAGTTTTTCCAATCCGCACTGGCCGTGCTTTTTCCGCTCTTCTTGATCGCCCTCGTAGTCATCGCCGTATTCAGCCTGTTTCTGGGCTCGTTACTGGCTACACAGTCACGACCTTCTGCAGGTATGACCGTCTGATTTCCTCCCCGCTCATTGTATCCGGAGACAATCATGGATCATATTGCTATTATCAAACAAGCATTCAAGACAACCATCAGCTATCGGGCCCTGTGGATTCTGGGTTTTCTGTGGGCGTTGGTCGGCGGCGGCTCTGGCGGCGGCAGCAGCTTTGGCAGCCCTGGCCGGGGAAACGCGAACTGGAAGCCGGATCAGAATCCATTCACCAATTTCGGTTTCGATCCCATGGCCATGTTGCCATGGATCATCCTGGGCTGCGGCCTGTTACTGATCCTTGGCATCGCCTTTACGACCCTGCGCTATGTGCTGCAGGCGGGCATCTACCGCACGCTGCGCCGGCTGAGCGAGACGGGCGAACCGCCAAGCGTGCGCGGCGCGTTCCGTGATGGCTGGCACCGCCGTACCTGGCGCCTGTTCCTGCAGGATCTGGTTGTCGGCATCCCCCTGGTATTCGGCGCCATCCTCCTGCTGGCCCTGGCCGCTTCGCCCCTGCTATTGCTGACCGCCCAGGCAGAATGGGTGAAAGCCATTGGCGTTGTCAGCGCCGTGGGACTCATACTGGCCTGGGTGTTCCTGCTGGTATTCGTAATCATGGCTATCGACATCCTGAAACAATTCTGGTGGCGGGCTGCCGTGCTCAGCGATCTCCCCACCTTCGATGCCATCCGCGCCGGCTGGCGTCTGGTACGCGGCCAGCTCAAGGACATCATCATCATGTGGCTGCTCATGCTGGGCGCGGGCTTCCTGTTCGCCATCCTGATGATCCCCGTGGTACTGGTGCTGGGCGCCATCACAGCCGCCGTTGCCGGTCTGCCTGGCTACATGATCTACGAGGCCACCCGCAACTGGCTTCCCACCTTGATCTGGGCCATTCCCGTGGTCATCATCCTGCTCGTTCTGCCGCTCACCTTCATCCATGGCCTGTATCTCATCTTCAAGACCGAAGTATGGAATCAGGTATTTGCGGAGGTCAGCAGTAAGGAATTGAATGTAGCCAGCTCAGACTGACAAAGCCATGATGCCCCATGAAAAAGTTCCAGGCCATTGCAAGCCTGGAACTTTTTATGCCCCCAAGGGGGTTCGAACCCCTGTCTTCAGCTTGAAAGGCTGACATCCTAGGCCTCTAGACGATGGGGGCGCACAACAGAAGACATTCTAACAAAAGAAAGACCGTTCGTCAAAGTTTGGGAGTTGTTGGCAACCGAATGATAGAATGAGCTCTGACACACGTAATGGCAAGAGCAGTCAGCATGATAGAGAAAAAAACCACCACCTCCCCGCCCCAACTGAATTCCCACCCGGCCGTCACGCTTACCAGGGCCACCATACAGGCCATTTTCGACAACGAGCTGAGTATGCGAGCAGCCGCTCTGGCCTACTATGCTCTGTTTTCCCTGTTCCCCCTGGTCCTTTTGATCATCAGCGCTGTGGGGTTTGTACTACGTAGTCCGGCCTGGCAACAACAGATCATGAATCAGATCGAAGGACTTTTGCCCACACGGGGCGATGTCGTGGGCGCTGTCGTGCAAGAGGTGATTACCGCCCGCGGCGCCACCGGCTTGCTGGGCATGCTCACCCTGCTATGGACGGCTTCCGGATTCTTTGGCGCCCTGGAAGCCAGCATCAACCACATCTTCAGCAGCGAGCAGAAACGATCCTGGTGGCGGCGTCGCGGTCTGGGAATGCTTATGGTGCTGATCATGGCCCCCCTGCTCCTGCTGGCCACGGGCCTGACCTCGCTCAGCCATCTTATCGTCTACCTGCGCTTCTTGCCGGATGTCATCATCAAGCTGGTCAAGTCAGGGCTGGATTATACGCTGACCCTGCTGATGATCGTGCTGGTATTCAGCGCCCTCCTGCACTGGGTGCCCCGTCGTCGGCCTGGCTGGAGCGCCACGCTCATCGGCGCCCTGGTCACCGCCATCCTGTGGTCGGGGATTACATCAGCCTTCACCTGGTATCTGGGAAGTGGATTCGCCACTTATAACCTCGTGTATGGCCCCATTGCCGCCATGATCGCCCTGATTTTATGGTTGTATCTCACAAGTTTTGTGATATTACTCGGAGCTACGTTCACGGCACAGATCGATTGCAGGCGAAGAACCTGAGTCATAGGCTGCGATTCTATTCCTGCTGCATCTCCTGGACAGCCAGGGCCAGACGCTGAACCGCCAGCGGATCCTGCCAGAAAAGGCTGCGCACCTGCACCGCCGTAGCCCCCAGACGCAAACACAACTGTACGTCAGCATCGCGGCAGATGCCCCCGGCAGCAATGAGGGGCACATCCAGGCCGAGCCCGGACAGGCGTTGTAAGGCCCGCAGCGTGAAAGGCAGGGCCAGGGGCCCGGCCACGGGCGCGGTGAGCAAATGACCATCGCCCGCCGGCAGTGAAGCAGGCGGCGCGCTGCCCACGATCAGGGCATCGGCGCCGGCCACCACACAGGCCGGGGCCAGATGGGCGGCACGGGTGACGGGCAGGCGCACCAGGATCGGCAGGGTGGTGGCATGGCGAACTGCCGATACAAAAGCACTTAGCTCACCCAGGTTGACATCCTCGGCCACAGGCAGTTCGATGCCGGCCACGCCCAGGGCATCCTCTTCGATGCGGGCCGCCATCCAGGCCCGATCGCCAGGCTGGCCCCCCACCAGCGAAAGCAGAATCGGCAGGGGGGAGCGTTGCCACAGGGAGGAATAGCTGTCAACCAGCCGTCGCCAGCCGGGATTATGATCCCCGTTGTCGAGCAGAAAACCGGCGGGAGCTTCTGCCCAGCGCGGTTGGGCATTGCCCCGCTGGGGCTGCATGGAAACCGGCCCCGTGATCGCAGCGCCGAACAATGCCGGGTCCACCTGCTCGGGCCAGCAATTACCATAGCCCACCGCGCTGCTGCCGGCAATGAGCGGTGAGCTGATAAGCAGGCCCTGTTTGTTGTGGGGAGCAAGCTGAATGGAATACATCAGGTGTGATTCAGCGAATGGCGTCGACCAGATCGAAAACAGGACCACGCAGACACACCCGCCGCCGCCCGCCGGCAATATCGGTGGCGCAACTCAGGCAGGCCCCGCGACCGCATAGAAAGCTGGCCCCCACCCATACCTGGGCATAGCCCGGCGCCAGCACAATACGATGCTCACGAATCACATCCGCCAATTGCAAATAAAATGAACGTGGCGC